>NZ_JBFODV010000254.1:0-35394 GCF_040908495.1 Aeromonas sp. R1-1
CCTTTGACTCCGTGCTGCCAGCGGGCAAGGTGGAGAAAGTGGGGGCGCTGCGGGCGCAAACCCGCGGGCTGGTGGCTATGGTGGGGGACGGGGTGAACGATGCCCCGGCACTGGCCGCGGCGGACGTCGGCATCGCCATGGGCTCCGGCTCCGATGTGGCGATGGAGACTGCCGCCATCACCCTGATGCGCTCTGATCCGCGGTTGGTGGCCGATGCCATCGATATCTCGGCGGCGACCTGGCGCACCATACAGCAGAATCTGTTCTGGGCCTTCGTGTTCAACATCATTGGCATTCCGCTGGCGGCACTGGGCTACCTGAGCCCCGAGCTGGCGGGGGCGGCCATGGCCCTGAGCAGTATCACGGTTTTGAGCAATTCCCTGTTATTGAAACGCTGGCAGCCCAGGGCGGCGCACGGGCCAGCATCCAACCCGATCAGTAAGGAGGCATAAATGAACATCAGCAAGGTTGCCAAGGCCACTGGGCTGACCGCCAAGACCATCCGTTATTACGAGAGCATTGGCCTCATCACAGCCCCGGTACGCAGTGACAACGGCTATCGCAGTTACACCGAGGGGGCGCTGCGGGAGCTGCGTTTCGTCAAGCGGGCGCGGGAGACCGGCTTCAATCTGGAGGAGTGTCAGGAGCTGCTGGCGCTCTATCGGGACGAACACAGAACCAGCGCCCAGGTGAAGAAGCTGGCGCAGGAGAAGATCGTCGATCTGCGCGCCCGCATCGCCGGGTTGCAGGCCATGCTTACCTCCCTGGAAGGGTTGGTTTGCTGCTGCCACGGGGATGAAAATCCCGAGTGCCCGATCCTCGACGAATTGGAGAAGGGGTGAGCAAGGACTCACCTGCCAGCGCAGAAGAAATCGTTATTGATTGATTAACTTCTTAATAAGCGGCGCTTTATTGTTGCGGGTCAGGGGGTAATGGTAGACTGCTCGGCTCTTGTACAGGAGTACTCAGTTGACCCAGAGTGTGACACGCCAGGTTAAGCAGGCCATTATGGCCCAGCTCTATACCCATGCATCGTTCAGTCTCCCCTGTTTGGGCGTGTTGGCATTTGGCTGGAGTCTGCTGTTTCACGACTATCTACCCGCCATCGAAGCGCTCGGTTGGCTGGCAGGCACTTTCCTGTGGCTGCTGGGTCGGGGCTGGCACTTGCGCTGGCGCCGAGCCCGCCTGCACCAGACTCCGTTGCCTGTGCTGGAGCGGGAGCTCTTTATCGGAGCCACCATCACCTCCATCATCTGGGCCCTCGGGGTGCTGCTCTACATGGACAAGCTGCCCGATACCTACCGGGCCGCCATGATGATGCTCTCCAGCCTCATTCTTACCGGCAGCGCCATCATGCTGTTTGGCAGCCGCCGCACCCTCTATGGTTCCGCCCTGCCGCTGGGTATGGCGATGCTGTTCGAGCTGGGCAATGGCAACGAGCAGGAGCGGATCGTCTCCTGCATGCTGGCGGGCTATCTGTTTGTCTTTCTGCCGACCCTGTTGCGCCGGATGCGGCGGGATCAGATCGCCTCGCTCCACCACCGTTTCTCCAACGCCGAGCTGGTGGCCGAGCTGAAGGCGGTCTCCGAGCATTTGCGCCTCACCTCTCGCCTCGACGGCCTGACCGGCATCGCCAACCGCGCTCATCTCGACGACTCTCTGGAACGGGCCTGGCGGCGCTGCCATCGCGCCCGGGCGCCGTTGTCGCTGGTGCTGGTGGATGTGGATTACTTCAAGCAGTTCAACGATCTCTACGGCCATCAGCTGGGGGATGACTGCCTGCAACAGGTGGCTGGCTTGCTGGCCGAGGTGGAGCGGCGTGAGGACGATCTGGCGGCCCGTTACGGGGGCGAAGAGTTCGCCTTGCTGCTGCCCTGCACCGGCATGCAGGGGGCACTGCAGGTGGCCGACAATGTGCGGCAGGCGCTCAAGGAGCTGGCCATCCCGCACCAGAAGTCACTGGTCTCCGGTCGGGTCACATGTAGTTTTGGTGTTGCGACACTGATACCGGACAACAGCATGAAAATCGCCGATTTGATCCAAAAAGCGGATGCGGCACTCTATCAGGCCAAGCATAATGGGCGGGATCGAATCGAAGTAGCCTTGATGGGTAAGGTTGCCTGAATTTAACGTGACAGATTAAAGAGGTTGTCTATGCAATGTCATCGTATCGAAGAGCTGCTGGAGTTGTTGCAGCCTGCCTGGATCAAGGAACAGGATCTCAGCCTGGTGCAGTTTGTTGCCAAACTGGCCCAAGAAGCGGGATTTGAAGGGCCTCTGTCCGAGCTGACCGACGACATGCTGATCTATCACCTCAAGATGCGGGAATCCGACAAGCAGGCGATGATCCCCGGTCTGGCCAAGGATCATGTACCCGATTTCAAAGAGGCACTGCTCAAGGCACGCGGAATCAAGTGAATCTTTAGCGGAAGCGCATCACCTCGGGGTGATGCGCTTTTTTGTTGCCGAAAATTGCGATCCAACCCCAATATTAGATACATCTAATCCACACAATTAGCATGCTGTTTAAGATATAATCCGCTCCATAACAAATAAGGGAGCGATGTCTTGCAATGGCCGACCACGATAAAATCGATATCAAGGACGTCACCGACAAGGGCGTAACCGGGACCTTCAACCCCAATACGTTCAAAGCCAGCGACGACAGATTCAACCCGGGCAACCGCATCTATGTGCGGGCCCAGAAAGGGTATTGGCAGCGGATGCGCAAGGCCATGGGCTGGTTCTTTGTGGCGCTGTTCGTGCTGCTGCCCTGGCTGCGTTACGATGGACGACAGGCGGTGCTGTTCGACCTCGGTCACCAGCAGTTCCATATCTTTGGCGCCACCATCTGGCCGCAGGATCTGACCCTGCTCGCCTGGCTCTTCATGATCGCCGCCTTCGGACTCTTCTTTATTACCACCTTCCTCGGTCGGGTCTGGTGTGGCTATCTCTGCCCGCAGACGGTCTGGACCTTCATGTTCATCTGGTTTGAAGAGAAGCTGGAAGGGCCCGCCAACAAACGGCGCAAGCTGGACGAGGCGCCCTGGAGCGGCGAGAAGCTGGCTCGCAAGGGGGCCAAGCATCTGGCCTGGTTGGCGATCTCGCTGGTGACCGGCCTGACCTTCGTCGCCTACTTCCAGGATGTGACTGAACTGGTGCCAGACCTCTTCACCCTGCAGGCCAGCGGATGGGTGCTGTTCTGGGTGCTCTTCTTCACCATCATCACCTACGGCAATGCAGGCTGGATGCGTGCCATCATGTGTATCCACATGTGCCCCTACGCCCGCTTCCAGTCCGCCATGTTCGACAAGGACACCTTCATCGTCGGCTATGACACCAAGCGTGGCGAGACCCGTGGCGCCCGCTCCCGCAAGGCGGATCCCAAGGCGATGGGATTGGGTGACTGTATCGACTGCGATCTTTGCGTACAGGTCTGCCCGACCGGTATCGATATCCGCGACGGCCTGCAGTACGAGTGCATCAACTGCGGTGCCTGCGTCGATGCCTGCGACCAGACCATGGAGCGGATGGGCTACCCGAAAGGGCTCATCAGCTACACCACAGAGCACAAGCTGGCCAACGACTCCACTCATGTGGCGCGGCCCAAGCTGATTGGTTACGGGCTGGTGATGGCGGTGATGCTGGGAGTCTTTGTCTACAACGCCATGTCCATCATGCCGATGGGGCTCGATATCCTGCGGGATCGCAACCAGTTGTTCCGCGAAAACAGCGAGGGGCTGATTGAGAACACCTACACCCTCAAGATCCTCAACAAGACCCTGCAGTCCCAGACCTACCAGCTGGATGTGGAGGGCTTGCCCGAGTATCAGTGGTTCGGCCCCCGTGAAGTGACACTGAAGGCGGGCGAGATCTACACCCTGCCGGTCAGTCTGGCGGTCGATCCCTACAACCTGAAACGGCCGGCGCTGGATATCCAGTTCGTGCTGAAACGGGAGGGGGCTGCGCCCGATGACAGCAAGGGCAACCTGCGCCAGGGCAGCAAGTTTATCAGCCGGTTGTAACTGCGTGTGGCTGCGGGCGGGCGTTATGCCAGTCCGGTCACCAGCGAGCACGGCAATGCCGGTCAGTAGTGATAGAATGGGGCGCAACGGCGCCCCTTTCTTATGGTGGATGACATGCGTTTCAACTATTCCGACCTCAATCCCGACCTCATCATGGATGCGCTCGATCTCAGTGGCCTGCGGCTCGACTCCGGCCTTATCGAGCTCAACAGCTACGAAAACCGGGTCTACCAGTTTCAGGATGAGGATCGTCGCCGCTATGTGGTGAAGTTCTACCGTCCCGGCCGCTGGAGTCGGGCCCAGATCCTCGAGGAGCACGAGTTTGCCACCCGTCTCGCAGAGGCTGAGATTCCGGTCGCCGCGCCGCTCGCCTTCGCGGGCGAGACCCTGCTGGAGCACGAGGGCTACCCCTTTGCCATCTGGCAAAGCGTCGGTGGCCGCCAGTTCGAAGTGGATAATCTCGATCAACTGGAGTGGGTGGGGCGTTTCCTCGGCCGCATTCATCAGATCGGCGCCAGCAAGCCGTTTCATCATCGGGTGCGGCTCGATGTGGAGAGCATGCTGCACGAACCGCGTCAGCTGCTGGCGTCTGGCGAGTGGCTGCCAAGCGGGCTGGCGAAGCAATTCTTCGGGGTGCTGGACGAGCTGATCAAGCATGTCAGCGACGCCATGACCCTGGATGTGGCGCAGATCTCCCTGCATGGCGATTGCCACCCGGGCAACATCCTCTGGCGCGATGGCCCCATGTTTGTCGATCTCGATGATTGCCGCACCGGCCCCGCGATTCAGGATCTCTGGATGATGCTGAGCGGCGAGCGCCACGAGCAGCAGATCCAGCTCGACACCCTGCTGGCGGGCTACGAGGAGTTTATGGAGTTCGACTCGCGGGAGCTGGCGCTGATCGAGCCGCTGCGGGCGATGCGCATCGTTCATTACATGGCCTGGCTGGCACGGCGCTGGGAAGATCCCGCCTTCCCCCGTCACTTCCCCTGGTTCAATACCGATCACTACTGGCGTCAACAGATAGCGACACTGCACGATCAGCTGGAGGCACTCAAGGCGCCACCGTTGAGCCTGATGCCAAACTGGTGAAATAGAAGGGATCTTGCGCGGCAAGGGGGACTCGATCTCCGGCCCTGACCATTGACGTCAGCATGGCGAAACAATAGGCTTGGCACTGCTTCGGTTCGCCGGGCGTGCCTCACAGTGATCCCTTAACAGGAAACATCATGAAAAAAGTTCTATTTTTCCTTGCTGCCATGCTGATGATCCCCATGGTTCACGCCGCCCCCGAGTTCAAGGAAGGCGTCAACTACGATGTGGTCAAACAGACTGGCAGTGCCCAGCCGGAAGTGATGGAGTTTTTCTCCTACTACTGCCCGCACTGCGCTACCTTCGAACCGATCGTTGAGCAGTTGAAGGCCGGGTTGCCAGAGGGTGTGCCCCTCAAGAAGAACCCGGTTGCCTTCCTCGGTCGCGAGATGGGCCCCGAGATGCAGCGTGCCTATGCCGTTGCCAGCCTGCTCAATGCCGAAGCCAAGCTGACCCCGGCCATCTTCACCAAGATCCACACCCAGCGTCAGCCGCCGATGAGCCGTGACGATGTGAAGAAGATCTTCGTGGATAACGGCGTACCGGCTGAAGAGTTCGACGGTGCCGTCGACAGCTTCGCCGTCTCCGGCATGGTCTCCCAGTTCGATCGCAACACCGAGAGCTACAATATTCGCGGTGTACCGGCCTTCCTGGTGAACGGCAAGTACATGGTGAAGATTGAATCCATCACCTCTCAAGAGCAGTTCAACAAGCTGGTGCAGTTCCTGCTGGCCAAGAAAGACTGATACCCCTTGAGTCGATAAAAAAGCCCGCCGGTGCGAACCGGCGGGCTTTTTGTTTTCTGGTGCTCGGAAAGATCAGACCCCGACGTGGAACGCCTGTTTGAGGTTGCGGATAAACTCCGCATCCCGGCAGAGGGTCTTGCCCGGGCTGTCGGAAATCTTGGCAACCGGGCCGCCATTGCACTCGATCAGCTTGAAGACGATGTTCATCGGGCTGACACCGGGCAGATCGCAGGTGAGCTTGGTGCCGATACCGAAACTGGTGTTGATGCGGCCACGGAAGTGGCGGAACAGCTGCACCGCCTTGTCGAGGTTGAGCCCGTCGGAGAAGACCAGGGTCTTGTCGGTAGGATCGATGCCGAGCCGCTGATAGTGGCTGATCGCCTTCTCGCCCCACACCACGGGATCGCCGGAGTCGTGGCGCAAGCCCTGATAGCTGCTGGCCAGCTCGAAGTCGAAGTCCCGCAGGAAGGCATCCATGGTGATGCAGTCGGTCAGGGCGATGCCGAGATGGTCGGTGAACTCGTCCAGCCAGCTGGTGAGGGCAGCGCGCTGGCTGTGTTCCAGCGGGAAGCCGAGCTGCTGGTGCGCCTGGAACCACTCATGGGCCTGGGTGCCGACCGCGGGCAGCTTGTACTTCTGGGCCAGCATGTAGTTGCTGGTGCCGCGAAACGCCGGCAGCCGCTCCTTGAGGCGACCCACTACCGCATCCTGTACCGCATGGGAGAAGCGGCGGCGGGTGCCGAAGTCGATGAGGTTGAACTCGCTCATCTCGTCGAGGCTCAGCTCCTTCTCCAGCTTGTCGATCTTCTGATCGAGCCGATCCAGCGCATGGCTGACGCCGAACTGGGGGTAGCGGAAGCGGTTGCGCATCTCGCTGATGATGGCGAGCACCGGGATCTCCCACAGGATCACATCCTGCCAGGGCCCCTCGACCCGCACATTGATGCGGCCATCCTGCTCGAACACCTTGAGCAGGGAGGCATCGAGCGGCTTGCGGCGCAGGTGGTCGAGGTAGTCAGGGGTGAAGAAGGGACGCTCGGCCAGAAAATCGAGCTCTGGCCTGGTCAGTCGCAGGGAACCGGCGAGGCGCAGTTGCTCCTCGATCTGCCCCATCATGGGCAGCAGATCCTCTTCATTGCGGCTGTGAAACTCGGCTACCACCTCGGCATCCGGATAGCGATGGAACACCGCCTGCTGCATATGCAGCTTGTAGGCGTCGGTGTCGAGCAGGCTGGTTAGGATAGGGGGCATATCAGGCGTCCAGCAGGCGTTGAACATCGGTCAGGGTCTGGGCCAGTTCGGCGCCAGCCTCGATCATCTGGGTGTGGGCGCTGGCAATCGTCTCGGGCGCAATGCCACGGCAGGCATCGAGGTGGACGATCACCCGGAAACCGGCGCGGCGCAGTTGCAGCACGCTGGTCTTGACGCAGTAGTCGGTGGCGAGGCCGCCGACCAGCACAGTGGTGACACCACGGGCTTGCAGGAATTCGATGAGGCCGGTACTGCGGCGCTCGGCCAGATCGTGGAAACAGGTGCCATAGGGATGCAGGTCAGGCTCGACTCCCTTCCAGATGAAGAAGTCGTAATCGATAGGGGCGGGCAGGCCGTCGAGCAGCTCGAATCCCTTGCTGCCGGGGACGCAGTGTACCGGCCAGGTGAGATCGGCGTTAGGAAAATCAAGCGGTTGCAGCATGGTAGCAGGCTCGCTGGCCACCCAGACCGCATTGGCGGGGTGGGCATCCTTGCTGCCGATGCGCAGGCTGGCGAGGGTGGCCTGAGCGTTGAGGGCCGCCACAATATCATCCCCGCCCGTGACGGGCAGTTCGTTCGGGCAGAGAGGGGTAAAGCCCTTCTGCGCATCAATATCCAGACTGGCGACGGTTCCCATGATTGGCTCCTGCACATACTATTCATGTGATATTATCTACCAAACATTAATGGAAGGCGAGCAGGGCGATCGGGATGCTGAGAATGAGTCTGGATATGGTGGTGCTGCGGTTGCATGAGGAGCGGCTCGAGCTGCTGCTCGAGACCCGCGATCGCCCCCCTTTTGCCAACTGCTGGCAACTGCCTGCCCTGCGCATCGACGAGACGCTGGACCGGGATCTGGACGCCGCCCAGCGCCGCCTGCTGGCGGAGTGGGGGCTGGGTGACTGCTACAGCGAGCAGGTCTGTACTCTCGGCAATCTGGAGCGGGATCCCCGTGGCTGGTCCACCACCCTGGTTTACCTCTGTCTGGTGGCGCCTGAAGTGGAGACCCGCCACGGTTGCTGGCATCCGGTTTCGACCCTGCCGGGCATGAGCCTCGCCTTCGACCATCTCCAGCTCATCGCCAAGGGGCTGGAGCGGCTGCGTATCAAGAGCCGCTACAGCACCCTGCCGCTGCAACTGCTGGGTACCGAATTCACCCTCTCCGAGGTGCAGCGGGCTTTCGAGATCATCCTGCAGACGCCGATGAATACGGCCGCCTTTCGCAAGCGGATCCATCGCGCCGACATTCTGGTGGATACCGGCCGCAAGCGTACCGGCAAACAGCGCCCCGCCATTCTCTACCGGATGGAAAGCCCCTGCTGCGTAATGTTCGATCAGGTGATGCACGGAGCGGAAGCATGAGCGCATCCCCTGTTCGAGTGCTGGTGAGTGCCTGCCTGCTGGGCCAGCCTGTGCGCTACGACGGTCAAAGCAAGGGGATTGTCAGCAACTGGCTGAGTGAGCTGGGTGCCGAGGGGCGGGCGCTGGCGTTTTGCCCCGAAGTGGCGGGTGGTCTGCCGACCCCGCGTCCTCCTGCCGAACGGCAGGGAGATCGGGTAGTGACGGCGAGCGGGCTGGATGTGACTGAAGAGTTTGACCGCGGCGCCGAGCTGGCGCTGGAAATCTGTCAGGCGCAGGGTATTCGCTTCGCCCTGCTGAAAGAGGGGAGCCCCTCATGTGGCAGCGGCCGTATCTATAACGGCCGCTTCGAAGGTGTTTCTGTGGCGGGCGAGGGCAAGACCACCGCCCTGCTGCGCCGCCACGGTATTGCAGTGTTCTCGGAGGATCAGTTGGCCGAGTTGGCTTCTGCGCTCTCTTTGGATGCATCCCCGGATTTGGCGGCAACCGGCAGCGGCGTCTGACCGCTCTGCCACCCCTCCAGCACCTCGTCTTTCTCCTGCCAGCGCTGGTTTAGCCACTCCTGAAAACCGCGCTTGAACTGCTTGTCATTGAAGTAATCCCCAATGAGCGCCTCATCCACCGGCAGCTCTTCGATCCGCACCTGAATGCGTTTCACCCGCCCCATCAGGAAGTCCTTGAACGGGGTCTCGGCGTTGTCCGGATAGCGGATGGTGACGTTGATCAGGCTGTCGAACTGCTCGCCCATGGCTGCCAGCGTAAAGGCCAGTCCTGCCGCTTTGGGCGGCATCAGGTGGCGATAGCGGGAGCGGGCAGCATCCCGTTTCTGCTCGGTGAAGCGGGTCCCTTCCACGAAATTGATGACGGTAGTGGGGATATGGCGAAACTTCTCGCAGGCATTACGGGTTGTCTCGATATCCTTGCCGCGCAGGTGCGGGTTCCTCAGCAAAAACTCCCGCGAATAGCGGCGCATAAAGGGCATATCGAGCCCCCAGCAGGCGAGCCCCAGCAGCGGGATGTAGATGAGCTCGTGCTTCATGAAGAACTTGGGCACCGGCAGCCGATCCCGGAACAGGTGGCCGAGCACCACTATGTCGGTCCAGCTCATGTGGTTGCTGATGATGAGATACCAGCCATCCTTGCGCAGCCTGGTGCAGTCCTCCACCTGCCAGTCGATGCGGGTGGTGAGGCGTATCACCAGCGCGTTGCAGGCCAGCCACAGGCGCATGAAGCGGTTGTTGAGGCGGCTGCAGGCGCGGCCAAAGGCTGGCACCGGCAGCAGCAGTTTGGCCAGCGAAACCAGCAGGATCAGGCTGGCGCACAAGGCGGTAAAGAGAATGGTCAGGCCGGCGCTGATGAGCAGCACCAGCGGGCCGGGAAGCATGGATAACATGAGTGTTCACTGCGCCTTGGTTGCCAGCAGCTGGTTCAGGGTCTGGTCCTTCTCGTGCCAGATCCCGTTCAGCCACTGCTGAAACTCTTGTTGGAACTCGGGGTCATTGAAGTAATCCCCCACCAGTTTGCGGTCGATCGGCAAATAGCGGATCTGAACCTTGATTTGCCCGACCCGACCACACATGAAATCCCAGTAACTGGGAATGCCCTCCGGGTAGGCGATGGTGACATCTACCAGTTGATGCAACTGGTCACCCATGGCGGCCAGAGTAAAGGCGATGCCGCCTGCGCGCGGATGGAGCAGGTGACGATAGGGCGAACCCTGCTTCTGATGTTTGCCCTTGGTGAAGCGGGTGCCTTCGACGAAGTTCATCACACTCACTGGAATGTGGCGGAACCGGGCACAGGCTTTACGGGTTGTCTCTATGTCTTTTCCCTTCAGATGGGGATGCTTTTCCAGAAATTTCCTGGAATATCGCCGCATGAAGGGGAAGTCGAGCGCCCACCATGCCAGACCGAGAAAAGGTACCCAAATCAGCTCTTTCTTGAGGAAAAACTTCAGGAAGGGAATTTTTTGGTTAAAAACCCGCTGCAGTACCAGTATGTCGACCCAGGATTGATGGTTGGCAATCACCATATACCACTCATTCCGGCGCCCTTTGTCCACTCCGACCACATCGAAAGGGGTTCTGATGATGGTTTTCTGGATCAAATTGTTGAAACCGATCCAGCAGCTGGCACAGCCATCCAGCAGCCAGTTGCAGAGGGTGCGCCACCCCTTGAGGGGGAGCAGGAGCTTGAGCAGACCCAGCGAGAAGATGGGGACAAACCAGAAGAGGGTGTTGAAAAAATAGAGCAGGGTGGAGAGGCTGCCGCGCAGTCGCTCTATCAGCTTGTTGGGCATGAGTCGGGTCCGTCTTGCTGTCGATAAAGGGCCATCAAGTGGTCAGATCTGTGGCCATAATATCAGCCGATGGCCCGTGAGACCATTCAGAGCAGTTATGGCGCCGGACTTACCCTTTCCCTTCTGTCAGCTGCTGCGCAGTCGCGACAGTAGCCGATCCATGGCCCGGTAGCCGAGCGCCTCGATAAGATGCTCCTTGCCGATGGCGGGTTGTCCGGCCAGATCGGCGATGGTACGAGATACCCGCAGGATGCGGTGCCAGGCCCGGATACTGAGCCCCAGCTTCTGGATGGCACTTTCCAAAAATTCGGCATCTTGCGGTGATAGTCGGCAAATATCCTCTATCTCGCGACTATCCAGCAGGTTGTTGAGCTTGCCGTTGCGGCTCAGCATCCGCTCCCGTGCCGCCAGCACCCGATCGCGGATCTGCTGGCTCGACTCCCCCCGCTCCGCCTTGCCGGTCAAGCTCCCCTTGGGCAGTAGTGGCACCTCCACCGTCAGGTCGAAGCGGTCGAGAAAGGGGCCGGAGAGCTTGCCGAGGTAGCGCAAGATCTGATCCGGGCTGGAGCGGGTCTGGCCATCGCCATAGTGGCCACAGGGGCTGGGATTCATGGCGCCCACCAGCTGGAAGCGGGCGGGGAAATCCACCTGACGGGCGGCCCGGCTGATGGTGATATGGCCCGTCTCCAGTGGCTCGCGCAGGGAGTCGAGCACCTTGCGCTCGAATTCTGGGAGCTCGTCCAGAAACAGCACCCCGTTGTGGGCCAACGAAATTTCGCCGGGCCGCGGGTGGCTGCCACCGCCCACCAGCGCTACCGCCGAGGCGCTGTGGTGCGGGGTGCGATAGGGTCTGTGGTGCCAGTGACCGGCGCGCGGGGTGAGACCTCCGATGGAGTGGATGGCGGCGGTCTGCTGCGCCTCCTGCTCGTTCAGCGGCGGCAGGATGCCGGGCAGACGGCTGGCCAGCATGCTCTTGCCGGTCCCGGGCGGGCCGATGAACAGCAGGTTGTGGCTGCCGGCGGCAGCGATCTCCAGCGCCCGCTTGGCCTGTGACTGGCCGATCACATCCTGTAGATCCGGTACATCGGGCAGGCTCTCCGCGCTTTGTTGATCCGGCAGTGGCAGCTCGTATTGGCCTGCCAACCAGGCGGTGACGGCCAGCAGTTGGTGAGCGGTACGCACCTCGGCATCCTGAATAAGAGAAGCTTCTGGGCCGTTCTCCCGCGGCACCAGCAGGGTGCGCCCCGCATCGCGGCAGGCGAGCACGGCGGGCAGTACGCCGAGCACGGGACGAATTTCGCCGGTCAGGGCCAACTCCCCCAAAAATTCGTGATCGAGCAGGTATTTTGCGGGTATCTGCTTGGAAGCGGCGAGAATGCCGATAGCGATGGCCAGATCGAAACGGCCCCCCTCCTTGGGCAGGTCGGCGGGGGCCAGATTGACTGTGATGTGTTTGCTCGGGAACTCGAAGTTGCCGTTGAGTAGGGCGCTGCGCACCCGATCCCGCGACTCCTTCACCGAGGTTTCCGGCAGGCCGACCATGTTGAAGGCGGGCAGGCCGTTGGAGAGGTGAACTTCCACTGTAACTTGCGGGGCCGCGATCCCGAGGCTGGCACGGCTATAAACCACAGCTAATGACATAAATCCCGTCCTTGAGTTGATATATGTTCTGACTAACTGCTTATTGTTGGTTTTTTATTCCAGAGTTCCGGCTGAGGAATAGCCAAAATCAGTGGGTTGTCACAGAAAAAAGGCTTGCCCAATAAAAATCACCGTGCTAGTTCTAATAGCCATTCGCGGTTAAAACCGCCCCAATTTCACAGGATTTCCGGTTGTAACTATGAACATGGCCTCCCGTTTCGTCAGCATTATTGTGGTCCTAGTGGTGATTATTATCTCACCGCTCGGGGCTCGTTTAGCTGCACGGAACAAGGGATAGACCCACCACCGGACAGAACGAAACAAGCGACCCCCGAGCCTCACAGCCCGGGGGTTTTTTTCGACCAAAGGACAGGATTTTCCACATGAACGGCGCGCAGTTTTTGGTACAGGCTCTCAAGAAACAGGGTGTGACCCAGGTGTTTGGTTACCCGGGCGGGGCCATCATGCCGGTCTACGATGCCCTGTATGACGGTGGTCTGGCCCATCAGCTCTGCCGCCACGAGCAGGGTGCCGCCATGGCCGCGGTCGGTTATGCCCGCGCCTCCGGTCAGGTTGGGGTCTGCATCGCCACCTCCGGCCCCGGCGCCACCAATCTGGTGACCGGTCTGGCGGAGGCGCAGCTCGATTCGGTGCCGCTGGTGGCCATCAGTGGACAGGTGCCCTGTGCCGCCATCGGTACCGATGCATTTCAGGAGGTCGACGTGCTCGGCATGTCCCTCTCCTGCACCAAACACTCCTTTATGGTGACTGATGCCGCCGATCTGGGGCGGGTGTTGGCAGAAGCTTTCGCCATCGCCACCGAAGGGCGCCCCGGACCTGTGCTGATCGATCTCCCCAAGGATGTGCAACTGGCCGCCGTGCCGCCCCAGAGCCCGCTGTTTGCGGTGGAAGAGCCGGAGGTGCTCAACCTCTCGGAGTTGACTGCTGCCCGCACTCTGATCGCTGCCGCCGAGCGCCCGGTACTCTACGTCGGTGGCGGGGTAGGCATGGCCAATGCCGAGCAGCAGTTGCGTGACTTTGCTGCCGCAACCGGCATGCCAGCAGTCACCACCCTCAAGGGGATCGGTGCGCTCGACCCCGATAGCCCCGTTTATCTGGGCATGCTCGGCATGCACGGCACCAAGGCGGCCAACTACGCGGTGCAGCAGTGCGATCTGCTGCTGGTGGTGGGTGCTCGTTTCGATGATCGGGTGACTGGCAAGCTGGAAGAGTTCGCCCCCGAGGCCAAGGTGATCCATCTCGATGTGGATGCCGCCGAGTTCGGCAAGCGCCGCGCCGCCGAGGTGGGTATCACCACGGATCTCAAGCAGGTGTTGCCACGCCTTGCCATGACTCTCGACATCGCCCCCTGGCGTGAACACTGCGCCGCCATGGCCCGCGAATATGCGTTTCGCTACGACCATCCGGGTCAGGCCATCTATGCCCCGGCTCTGCTCAAACAGCTATCTGCCAAGTTGCCGGAGAGCAGCGTGGTCGCCTGCGACGTGGGTCAGCATCAGATGTGGGTGGCCCAGCATATGCGCTTCACCAGCCCGCGCAACCACCTCTCCAGCGCTGGTCTCGGCACCATGGGCTTCGGTCTGCCCGCCGCCATCGGCGCCAAAATGTCGCGCCCGGAGGATGAAGTGGTGCTGGTAAGCGGTGACGGCTCTTTCATGATGAACGTGCAAGAGCTCGGCACCATCCGCCGCGCCCAACTCAAGGTGAAGATGGTGCTGCTGGACAACCAGCGCCTCGGCATGGTGCGCCAGTGGCAGGAGCTATTCTTCGACGGCCGCTACAGCGAGACCATCCTTTCCGACAACCCCGATTTCGTCGCCTTGGCTGCTGCTTTCGGCATCCCCGGCGAAACCATCACATGCAAGGAGCAGATAGCCGGAGCCCTCGATCGCCTGCTGGCAAGCGAGAGTGCCTACCTGCTGCATGTGGCTATTTCAGAGGAAGAAAACGTCTGGCCCCTGGTTCCGCCAGGAGTCGCCAACCACCAGATGATGGAGCAACGCCCATGAACCCGCACACCCTTGCCCAGCCAGCATTTGCACAACACACCCTGCATATCCACGCCCAGCCCAGACCCGAAGTGATGGAGCGGGTACTGCGGGTGGTGCGCCACCGCGGCTTCAATCTCTGCGCCTTGAATATGGAGCAGGATTGCCAACAGCTGCGGATCACGGTTACTGTCGAGTCGGTGCGTCCCATCCAGCAGTTGTGGAGCCAGCTGGTGAAGCTGGTGGACGTCTCCCGGGTCGATGCACTGGAACAGCAACCCCGGATCAGAGCTTAAGGAGCCAAGCCAATGTCACAGCCTTCCCAATCCGCCACTCACCCGCAATACATCTGGTTTAACGGCACACTGGTGCCCTGGCAGGATGCCCAGGTGCACGTGATGAGCCACGCCCTGCACTATGGTTCCTCGGTGTTCGAGGGTGTGCGTGCCTACGATACCCCCAAGGGCACCTGCATTTTCCGTCTGCAGGAGCACACCCGCCGCCTGTTCGACTCCGCCAAGATCTACTGGATGGAGGTTCCCTACAGCGAGTCAGACGTAAATGAAGCCTGCCGCACCGTGGTGCGCGAGAACGGCCTGAAGAGCGGCTATCTGCGCCCGCTGGCCTTTGTCGGCAACGTGGGGCTGGGGCTGCATCCGCCGCTGGATGCCAAGGCTGACCTGATGGTTGCCGCTCTGCCGTGGGGCGCTTATCTGGGGGAAGAGGGGCTGAAAAACGGGGTGGATGTCTGCGTCACCTCCTGGAACCGGCTCGCGCCCAACACCATTCCCACCGGCGCCAAGGCGGGCGGCAACTACCTCTCCTCCCAGCTCATCAGCCGCGAGGCCAAGCGCAACGGCTTTGCCGAGGGGCTGGCGCTGGATGTGAACGGCTACCTGAGCGAAGGGGCGGGGGAGAACCTGTTTCTGGTGAAGAACGGCGTGCTGTTTACCCCGCCCGCTACCGCCGCCATCCTGCCCGGCATCACCCGCGACACTATCATGACGCTGGCGCGTGACTTGGGTTACGAGGTACGCGAGCAGGCGCTGCCCCGAGAGGCGCTCTATGTTGCAGACGAGATCTTTATGACCGGCACCGCCGCCGAAGTGACGCCGGTGCGCTCCGTCGATCGGATGAAGGTAGGGGCTGGCAGCCGTGGCCCGGTGACCGAGCAGTTGCAGAACGCCTTCTTCGGCCTGTTCAATGGCAAGACCGAGGACAAGTGGGGCTGGCTGACGCCAGTCAACGACTGATAAGAGAGGGGAGGCTCCATGCCTCCCCGAGTCGCTTCCGGTGAGAACTTCCCAGAGGAGCCTTCACCAGGATCGATTCCGATCCACTCGTATCATCACCGCATAACGCATCGAGCCCATATGGGCATTCAGGGAGTAGAGACATGCCGAAGTTGAGATCCGCCACCACCACCCACGGACGTAACATGGCCGGGGCCCGCGCCCTGTGGCGCGCCACCGGAATGACCGATCAGGATTTCGGCAAACCCATCATCGCCGTGGTCAACTCCTTCACCCAGTTCGTACCGGGCCACGTCCACCTCAAGGATTTGGGGCAGCTGGTGGCGCGCGAAATCGAAGCCGCCGGCGGCGTCGCCAAGGAGTTCAACACTATCGCCGTGGATGACGGCATCGCAATGGGCCACGGCGGCATGCTCTACTCCCTGCCGTCGCGCGAGCTGATTGCCGACTCGGTGGAGTACATGGTCAACGCCCACTGCGCCGATGCCATGGTCTGTATCTCCAACTGCGACAAGATCACCCCGGGGATGCTGATGGCCGCCCTGCGCATCAATATCCCGGTGATCTTCGTCTCCGGCGGCCCGATGGAAGCGGGCAAGACCAAGCTCTCCGACCAGATCATCAAGCTCGATCTGGTGGACGCCATGATCCAGGGCGCCGATCCAAAGGTCTCCGACGCCCAGAGTGAACAGGTGGAGCGCAGCGCCTGCCCCACCTGTGGCTCCTGCTCCGGCATGTTCACCGCCAACTCCATGAACTGTCTGACCGAGGCGCTCGGCCTCTCCCAGCCGGGCAACGGCTCCATGCTGGCGACTCACGCCGATCGCGAGCAGCTGTTCAAGCTGGCGGGCCAGCGCATCGTGACTCTGGCCAAGCGCTGGTATGAACAGGATGACGAGAGCGCCCTGCCGCGCAATATCGCCACCAAGGCGGCGTTCGAGAATGCCATGGCGCTCGATATCGCCATGGGCGGCTCTACCAATACCGTGCTGCACCTGCTGGCAGCGGCGCAGGAGGCCGGGGTGGACTTCACCATGGCTGATATCGACCGCATGTCCCGCAAAGTGCCTCAGCTCTGCAAGGTGGCGCCCTCCACCCAGAAATATCACATGGAAGATGTACACCGCGCCGGTGGCGTAGTGGCCATTCTGGGCCAGCTGGAGAAAGCGGGTCTGGTGCATGGGGATGCCCGTACCGTGCTGGGTTGCTCCCTCGTCGAACAGCTCAATGAATATGATGTCAGCCGCCAGCCGAGTCAGGAGGTGGTGGACTTCTATCGCGCTGGCCCGGCCGGCATCCGCACCACCAAGGCGTTCAGCCAGGATTGCCGCTGGCCGGAGCTGGATCTGGACAGAGCCGAAGGGTGCATCCGCTCGCTGGACAACGCCTACAGTCAGGAGGGTGGTCTGGCGGTGCTCTCCGGCAACCTCGCGGTCAATGGCGCCATCGTCAAGACCGCCGGGGTGGATGAGGAGAACCTCACCTTCCGTGGCCCAGCCCGGGTATTCGAGAGTCAGGAGAGCGCGGTGAACGGTATCCTCGACGGCACAGTGAAGGCGGGCGAGGTAGTGGTGATCCGCTACGAAGGGCCGAAAGGGGGCCCGGGCATGCAGGAGATGCTCTACCCCACCACCTATCTCAAATCCATGGGGCTCGGCAAGGCGTGCGCCCTGATCACCGATGGCCGCTTCTCCGGCGGCACCTCGGGCCTCTCCATCGGCCACGTATCGCCGGAAGCTGCCTCTGGCGGCACCATAGGTCTGGTGGAGGATGGCGACATCATCAGCATCAATATCCCGGCCCGTAGCATGGTGCTGGAGGTGGCCGACAGCGTGCTGGCAGCCCGCCGTGTCGCCGTCGAGGCTCGGGGCTGGAAGCCGCTCGATCGTCAGCGTCAGGTCTCCTTTGCCCTGCGCGCCTACGCCATGTTCGCCACCAGCGCCGATAAAGGCGCGGTGCGCGATCGCTCAATGCTGGGGGAATAAATCATGGTCTCTGCGGCGGATTATCTACGCAAAGTGTTGCTCTCTCCTGTCTACGAGGCGGCGCGGGTCACCCCCTTGCAAACCCTGAAGAAACTCTCCGAGCGACTCGGCAACCATGTCAGCCTGAAGCGGGAGGATCTGCAACCGGTCCACTCTTTCAAGTTGCGCGGTGCCTACCACAAGATCGCTACCCTGACCGAGGAGCAGAAAGCGCACGGCGTCATCGCCGCCTCTGCCGGCAACCACGCGCAGGGGGTCGCCCTGTCGGCCGCCAAGCTCGGTATCAAGGCGATCATCGTGATGCCCAAGACTACGCCGGACATCAAGATCGATGCGGTGCGCCGTCAGGGCGGCAACGTCATGCTGTTTGGCAACAGCTTCGACGAGGCCTACGGCGAGAGTCGCCGCCTCGCCACGCTTGAGGGCTACACCCTGATCCCGCCGTTTGACGACGTCGAGGTGATCGCCGGCCAGGGCACTATCGGCAAGGAGCTGCTGGAGCAGGATACCCACCTCACCCACGTGTTCGTGCCGGTGGGGGGCGGCGGGTTGGCCGCCGGGGTGGCGGTCTATATCAAACAGCTGTTGCCGGATGTGAAGGTGATCGGGGTGGAGGCGGAGGGCTCCGCCTGCCTCAAGGCCGCGCTGGCGGCAGGCGAGCCGGTCAATCTGGATCGCGTCTCCCTGTTTGCTGACGGTGTAGCGGTCAAGCGCATCGGCGAGGAGACCTTCCGCCTGTGCAACCAGTATCTGGACGAGGTGGTGACCGTCTCCAACGACCAGATCTGCGCCGCGCTGAAAGACATCTTCGACGACTGCCGCGCCATTGCCGAGCCGTCGGGCGCCCTGTCGTTGGCGGGCCTCAAGGCATACAGCGAGCGGGAGCAGGTCAAAGGGGGGCGGATGGCGGCCATTCTCTCCGGCGCCAACGTCAACTTCCACAGCCTGCGCTATGTGTCGGAGCGCTGCGAGATTGGCGAGAAGCGCGAGGGCATGCTGGCGGTGACCATCCCCGAGCGCAAAGGGGCCTTCCTCGACTTCTGCCGTCAGCTCGGGCCGCGCATGGTGACCGAGTTCAACTATCGCTACGCCGATGCCGAGCAGGCGTCGCTGTTCGTCTCGGTGCGCCTCACCGGCGGTGACGAGGAGCTGGGCCAGATCATCGATCAACTCGGCGGCAACGGCTATCCGGTGGTCAACATGACCGAGAGCGAGCTGGCCAAGAACCACGTGCGTTACATGATTGGCGGCCGCCCGGCCCGACCCCTCGGTGAACGTCTCTACAGCTTCAAGTTTCCGGAGCAGCCTGGCGCCCTGATGCGCTTCCTCGAGACCCTCGGCTGTCGCTGGAACATCAGCCTGTTCCACTACCGCAACCACGGTGCCGACTACGGCCGGGTGCTCTGTGCGTTCGAGCTGCCGGACGAGGACGTGGCCGCCTTCCACGACTACCTGCACGAGATTGGCTACGGCTGGAAAGAGGTGAGCGATGACCCGGCCTACCGGCTGTTTCTGGCTAGTTGATGCTGCGATGAGGAGAGAGGGAGGCGTTGGCCTCCCTCTGTTTTTAGGCTGCAATTGGCCACTTCTGTCTGAGCCATTGAAATCCATGAGCCAGCACCATCAGTAGCAGGGTTCCGGGTAGTACCGTTTGCCACAGGAAGGCTGGCTCTTGTCCTGTCATCAGGATCAGCAAGGGATTGGCGCCCGCTGGAGGATGGAGGATATTCAGTCCCTGCATCAGGGCGATGGCCAGCCCGGTTGCCAGAGCCATCTGCACTTCAGCGGGGAGCGGAAGCAGGCCGATAACCAGTCCGACGCAGGCCGTCAGCAGGTGACCGCCCAGCACGTTTTTGGGGCGCGCCAGCGGACTATCTGGCAGGGAAAACAACAACACACAGCTGGCCCCGAAAGGTGCCATGACTAGCGCGACATGCCAGCTCAGATTGAGCCATCCCAATATGCCGATGGTGAGTGCGGCGCCCACACCTGCCCATAACGGGCCATACCATTTTGTCATCATGCTTTCCTCTTGGTTTGCCAGAACTGATTAGGCACATTAGGTAGACAGATCGGTGTACTTCAAGAGGCAAATCATGAGTGAGAAGCGTCAACAACTGGTAGCGACGGCCTACCGTCTGTTCAACCGTCATGGCTTTCATGCCACCGGCATAGATCGCATCTGGGCCGAGGCGGGGAGTACCAAGCGCACCCTCTATCGCCACTTCCCGACCAAGGATGCCTTGATTGAGGAGGTGCTGCTCGCTCGTGACCGGGAGTTCTTCGCCTTGCTTGACCTGCGGCTGGCCGGTGTGAGCGGACGTGAAGCTCGCCTGCAGGCGCTGTTTGACGGTTTTGCAGAGTGGTTTGGCCGCTCTGATTTCTATGGCTGCAACTTTATCAACGCCAGCGCCGAGTTTGCCGACCCACGCCATCCGGTGCGCAAGCTGGTGATGGCGCACAAGCAGGCGTTGCTGGGTTGGGTGATAAATCAGCTCAATTGCTCTCTGGGTCAGGCGACCGGGCTTTGCCTGCTGCTGGAGGGGGCGATCGTGATGGCTCACAGCTATCAGCAGCCACTGGCGCTGGAGCAGGCCAGAATGCTGGCAAAGACCATTTTGACCGACGATACCGCGATAATGCAGGCCGCTTCACACTCCTGAGCTGCTGGTCATTTGAGGCTGCGTTCGGATGGGATACCTTGAATAGCGGAGAGGCCGCCTGACGGCTTCACACAGGGAAAGTGCGCACTCAGGCGCCCATAACGACTTATTGCAGAGGCGAAAATATGAATAAATCCATGCTTGCCGTATTGGTCAGTGGTTTGCTGGCGGCCGGAGCCGTGCAGGCTGCCGCTCAGGACAATACCTGGTATGTCGGTGGCAAGGCCGGTTGGTCCAATTACTATGGCGTTGATTACAACCAACAAGTTAAGGATGTAGTCGATTTTGTATCACCCAGTGATAAACAAAGTGATCTCGGTTTGGGTGGTTTTGTCGGCTATCAGCTTAATCAGAACTTGGGTTTTGAGTTGGGTTATGACTGGTTTGGTAAGTATCAGCTTGATAAAACTGCGTCCTTGGGAACCCTGTCTGCCGGGTTGCACGGTGAAGCTAAAGCACAAATGATACAGGCCACCATGAAGATTAGTTTCCCTGCTACATCTGTATTGGATGTCTATGGTCGCTTGGGCGGCGCGTATGCCTGGACTGAGAGCTCTTATTCCGGTTGGTATAAAGATTCCGCTACCCCAGCCAACGATGTGTCATTTGACAATAATGGACACAAATACCATGGCGCTGCGTTTGTTGGTGCACTTGGTGTTGAATATGCCATCGACAAAGACTGGGCTGCTCGCCTTGAATACCAATACACCACCCCGTTGGGCAGTACATCTGAAGATCGTTCCGGTATAGAGATGGATAACGGTCTGCTCTCTGTTGGCATGCTCTATCGCTTCGGTCAGCAAGGTGGCGAGGTCGCTGCACCGGCGCCCGCTCCGGCAGCCGAACCGGAACCTGTAGCCGTGGTTGAGCCCAAGACCTTCAGTCTGAGTTCCGATGTGCTGTTCGAGTTCAACAAAGCGACCCTGAAACCGGCTGCCAATCAGGCGCTCGATGCCCTGTTCAGCCAGATTGTGGCGGCCAATCCGAAAGATGGTGTTGCAACTGTCATCGGTTATACCGACCGCATCGGTTCCGACAACTACAACCTGGCTCTCTCCGAGAAGCGGGCCCAGAGCGTGGCCAGCTATCTGGTATCCAAAGGCTTGTATGCCGATAAGGTACGAGTCGAGGGACGTGGCAAGGCCAATCCGGTCACTGGCAGCAGCTGTGCCAGCCACTCCAAGCAGGAGCTGATCGCCTGTCTGGCACCGGATCGCCGGGTAGAAATCCATCTGGAAGGGGTCTCCCAGCCTGTCCAATAAGCAGAGCAACGGGATCGATAAATGTAAAAACGGGAGGCTTGGCCTCCCGTTTCTTATGGGGTGTTTACGATGTTGAGCCTCAGAGCCCGAACAGCGGGCGCAGGCGAATGCCGATGAGGCTGCCAGCGAGGGCCATCAGCATCCAGACCCAGCCGTGCAGGCTGCCAGAGGCGGTGCCATCGAAGAAGCCGCCGAGGTTGCAGGCGGCGTACATGGCGCCCATCCCCATCAACAGGCCGCCGATGATGGAGGCCAGACTGTTGCCGATCCGCATCGGGGCGAAGTTGCCGCCACCACTCAAACAGCGCGCCAGCATGGCCCCCAGAATCCCGAGCCAGAACATGCCGACCATGGGGTTGATAAAGAGCGGCTGGGCCAGTTTCGGGTTCCCCTCGAACAGGCCAAACAGGGAGGCACCGCGCAGCGCCATGTCATAGACGGCGCCGGTGATGGTCCAGGCCGAGCCGTGCAGAGCGACGACAGTGGAGTTGAGTATGGCGATGATGATGCCGCCGGTCAGCACGGTGAAGCGGCCATCGCGCCAGAACAGATTGCCGCCGCTGAAGAGGGGCTTGAGTTCGCCGGTACGCTTGAGTTCGCTCTTGCGAAACAGCAGGAACAGCGAGGCGACCAGCGCCAGGTTGAGTAGCATGCCGCTCCAGATGTTGCCGGTCAAATCCTTGGCCAGCACCACATGGCTGGAGAAGGTGGCCTCCAGTTCGGGGCGGAACTGGTTGCTGATGAGGGTGCCGATGCCGTAGCAGATTAGCACCAGCCAGAAGCGGGGTTGCCCCTCGCCGCAGCAATAAAGAGTGCCGGTGGCGCAGACGCCTGCCAGCTGCATGCCGATGCCGAACAGGAAGGCACCGATGATGAAGGGAATGCCGATAGCCATCACGTTACCCACCATGGCATCGCCAAACAGGGCGTGGCTAAAAGAGAGGAAGGTAGTGAACAGCAGAATTTCGATGGCGATGGTGAGCAGGTGAACCCGCACATAGTAGCTGTTGCGCTTGGTCAGCATTTCGCGCCAACCGAAGACGATGCCGAAGCGGCTGAAGGAGAGAGTGAAGCCGAAGCCGAATCCGATCAGGGCCATCAGAGCCCATTTCATACCAAAGGTGTTGCCAAGCCAGAGTAACGCTCCCCCCGCGATTGCCACGATGGGGAGCGACCATTTTCGATTCATGTCTGTTGATCCTTGCAGTTGGTTTTCAGAGGGGCGGATCCTATTCCCTCGTGGAGTCCAATGCTACCCATTTAGTCAATGCAGAGAAAAAGGGGGGCGCTGACTCCCGTCAGCGCCGGGGATCAATGGCGGGTGGTGTCGAGATGGAAGTGGTGAGTCTGCCTGGTCAGGATGCGGGCGTGCTGGGCGACCATGGTCGCCTCTTCGGCGGCGTGGCTGGCGCTCTGATTGACTTCGGCCGCCAACCGCGACATCTCCCCGACCTGATGGTGGATCCCTTGCACCAGCCGGGTCTCATCGCTCATCAACTGATCGACCTGAGCGATGCGCTGGTTGATCTCCTCGCAGCTCTGCGCGATCCGGGCGACGCTCTGGCGCGCTGTCATTGTGTGAGTGACCGCTTGTTCGACCCGTGCCAGTTCGGTATCCATCTCGTTGGCGGCGCGCAGGCTGACATCCTGGATCTTGCCGATGATGGTGTTGATCTCGGTGGTGGCGCTGCCGGTGCGGGTCGCCAGCGAGCGTACTTCATCCGCCACCACGGCAAAACCGCGCCCCTGTTCACCTGCCCGCGCCGCTTCAATGGCCGCGTTCAGCGCCAGCAGATTGGTCTGCTCCGCAATATCGTGAATGGCGCCCGCCAGCCCGGCAATCTGCTGCGAGAGCCCGGCCAGATCCGAAATGGTATGGGAGACCTGCTTCACTCCCGTGACTTGCTCCCCGATCACCTGTTCCACGGTGTGGATGGCGATCATCGCCTCTTGTGCCCGCTCTGCTGACTGCAGGGTTTGCTCCCCTACCTGATGCAGCTGGCTACCCGCCTGTTCAATGGAGTGGGTGAGCTGTTCGATGGCCTGTTCGATATGTTGGGCCGCCCCGACCTGCGCCTGACTGCCATCGGTGTGCCGTTGTGCCATGGTGGTCAGGCTGGTGGCGCGATCATCCAGCGTACTGGCGCTGCGCTGCAGGGACTCCACCAGGGTTGCCAGTTGGTCACGCATGGCCCCGATCTGGCGGATCAGCTCGCCGATGGCATCGAGGCCCGGCTCCGGCATGGGGCGGTTCAACTCCCCTTCGGCGATGGCAGCGGTGGCCTTGCCAGCGGCCAGCAGCCGCTGTTGGGTGGGGCGTCCCAGCCAGAAGATGAGCCCAGCCCCCAGCAGTGCAGCGCACAACAGCAGGCTGTAGCAGAGTTGGGTGGTGTTGGCGAGATGGGCCATTTGCTCGGCGGCATACTCGTTACCGCGGATGACGGTGGCGTCCACCCCTAGCCGGTGGGCGTTATAGAGGGTGTGCAGGCGCGCCGCAATCGCGCCCGCCTGCGCCAGGTCCCCCACCTTGATGGCGGGGACAAACTTGTCGTTGAGCAACTGCCAGAACAGCTCCCCCTGCACTTTTTGCTCCCCCAGCAGCAGCTCCCTGAGGGGCTCGTTCAGGCTGCTCTCTTGCCAGAAGCGGTTACGGCTCTCGAACTCTTGCTGCAGTCGGGCGAGGGTTTGCAGCAGGACCTCCCGCTCCTCCGGTTTGGCATGGAGCAGGGTGTAGACCTGCAACTGGGATTCGATGAGGTAGAGAGGCGGCGGCAGAATATCGGCTACCACATCCTTCCCCTGTCCCATCTGATCTGCTGCGCTCCGGACCGAGTAAAGCCCGAAAAAGCTGATGGAGATCAGCGTGATAATGACCATGATCCCCAGAACCTGACCAAAAAGCAGGGATCTGTCGTGAATGTGCTTGAGCATGTTGCCTCCATTCGGCTCCGTTCCATGGATAGCATAGCTCTCTGGCGGGATGGTGCGACTCGGGTGTGGCCTGTTGATGGCGAGTCGGCCTGGAGAAGGGGAAGTCGCAGTCTGAAGGCCGCTGGTGGCACGAAAAAGAACCCCGGCCGATGAGCCGGGGTCGCTGGTGGTGAGGTGGTGTCAGGTCCGGCTTGGCGTGGCTTTGCCGCTGCGCAGCCCATCCAGACTGAACAGTACCAGCGCGCTCCAGATGCAGGCGAAGGTGAGCAGTTTGTCCATCGCCAGCGCTTCCCCATAGAGGGTGACCGCGAGGATAAACATCAGGCTGGGGCCTATGTACTGGAAGAAGCCCAGGGTGGAGAGCTTGAGCCGGGTCGCGGCGGCTGTGAAGCAAAGCAGGGGGGCCGTGGTGACGGCGCCTGCGGCGATCAGCAGCAGGTTGAGGTGCCAGTCGTTCTGGGTGAGATGGCTGGTGGGGCTGTCGGCAAAGCCCCACAGATAGATGGCCGCAGGCGGCAGCATGATCATGGTTTCGATCAGCAGACCGGTGAGGGCATCGAGGGCCAGTTTTTTGCGCACCAGCCCATAGATGGCAAAGCTCGACGCCAGCACCAGCGCAATCCAGGGCAAGGAGCCAAAGGCGATAAGCTGGATCGCCACCCCGGCAAAGGCCAGCGCCACCGCCCACCACTGCAGGCGGCGCAGCTTCTCGCTCAGAAACACCATTCCCAACAGCACGTTGAACAGCGGGTTGATGTAGTAGCCGAGGCTGGCATCCAGCATGTGACCGTTGTTGATGGCCCAGATAAACAGCAGCCAGTTGCCGCCGACGGTGACCGAGGTAAAGGCGAGGGTAAGCAGCACTTTTGGCTGGCGCAGCACCGCCTGCACCTTGTGCCACTGGCGTCCTGCCAGGGTGAGTACCATCAGCAGCACGCAGGACCAGATCATCCGGTGGGTGAGGATCTCGGCGGCCGGGACGGCAGAGATGGTCTTGAAATAGATGGGGGCTATGCCCCAAAGGGTATAGGCGCACAGGGCGTAGATGACGCCCTGACGCTGGATCTGTTGCGGCATGCGGATGACCTTTACTGAAGCGTTGGATGCGGGAAAACATCGCAAAAAATCAGTGTAGCGATCCTTTTGCGGGGAAAGAAGCGAATAAACGAAGTTTGAGGGGAAGGAAGCGAGTGGCTGGCCGGTCAACCTTTACCGCGGCGGATCTTGTCGACGTCCATCAACAGCCACAACATCAGGGCGATGGCGGAGATCCAGGGGCCCCAGGTCACGTAGGCCTCGCCGTGCCCCAGCACGAAGAACAGCAGGGGCAAACCGATCACCAGAAAAAGTACGCTTCCCAGAAAAAATAGCATTTTTGTCTTTATATTTAACATGTTGGCTTTTTTATCATTATAAGGATTGAGCCCGGTGATGGAAGGCCAAAAATGCAAAAGGGGGATTTCTCCCCCTTTTTGATCCGATAGTGCTGCTTTGTCGTGTTATTCCAGCTGAATCCAGGTGCTTTTCAGCTCGGTGTACTTCTCCAGCGCATGAAGTGACTTGTCGCGACCGTTACCGGACTGTTTGAAGCCGCCAAACGGCATGGTCATGTCACCACCGTCCCAGTTGTTGACGAAGACGGTGCCGGCGCGCAGGGCGCGTGAGCCCTTGACCGCCTTGTTGAGATCCGCCGTCCAGATCGCCGCGGCCAGACCGTAGTCGGTGTCATTGCCCAGCGCAATGGCCTCTTCCAGGGTATCGAAGCCGGTCACCGCCAGCACAGGGCCGAAGATCTCCTCGCGGAAGATGCGCATCTGCGGAGTCACGCCGTCGAAAATGGTGGGTTCGATATAGAAGCCGCCACTCTCCATATTGGTGCGGTTGCCCCCCAGCAGCAGTTTGGCCCCCTCCTGCTTGCCAATCTCGATATAGCGCAGCACCTGCTCCATCTGGATGTGATCCACCATGGCGCCGATACGGGTCGCAGGGTCGAGCGGGTTGGCCGAGATCCACTCGCGGGCATGGGCCAGCAGTCGCTCCATAAATTGCGGCTTGATGCTGTTTTGCACCAGCAGGCGGGAGGCAGCGGTACACACCTCGCCCTGGTTGTAGAAGATGGCGCCAGCGGCGCTCTTGGCCGCAGCATCCAGATCCGGTGCGTCGGCCAGTATGATGTTGGGGCTCTTGCCGCCGCACTCCATAAAGGCGCGCTTGAGGTTGGACTTGCCGGAGCACTCCACCAGATGTTTACCGATCTTGGTGGAGCCGGTAAAAGTGATGCAATCCACGTCCATGTGCATGGCCAGCGCCTCGCCCACGGTGTGGCCAAAGCCCGGCAGCACGTTGAACACACCGTCCGGAATGCCCGCTTCCTTGGCTAAACTTGCGATACGCAGGGCGGTCAGGGGGGATTTTTCGGAAGGCTTGAGAATGACCGAGTTGCCGGTAGCGAGCGCCGGGCCCAGCTTCCAGCAGGCCATCACCAGCGGGAAGTTCCAGGGCACTATGGCGGCGACCACCCCGAGCGCTTCGCGGGTCACCAGTGCCAGGGCGGACTCCTCCACCGGGGCGACCTGATCGTAAATCTTGTCGATGGCTTCGGCGTTCCAGGCTATGCAGTTGGCGGCAGCGGGGGCGTCATAGCCCATGGCGTCGCCGATGGGTTTACCCATATCCAGCGATTCCAGCAGCGCCAGCTCAACCTTGTTAAGGCGCATCAGCTCGGCGAAACGCTGCATGACCTGCTTGCGCTGTTTCGGCGGCAGGCCGCTCCAGCGCTTGTCGTTGAAGGCGTCACGGGCAGCCTGTACCGCCAGTTCGGCATCGGCGGCATCGCAGGCAGCCACCTTGGTCAGCAGCTTGCCGTTGGCCGGGTTGATGCAATCGAAGGTGGCGCCATTGACGGCATCCCGATAGCTGCCGTTGATAAAGGCTTGCGAGGGCAGGGTCAGATGGGCGGCCTTGTGTTGCCACTGGGCCAGGGTCAGGTCACTCATGTTCACTCCTTGAACCGGCAAAAGTCAGTTTCCGCGTATCAATATGCTAAACATCCAGCCGCTTGTAAATCCATCTTGTAACAATTCATTAAACATTGCCCACCTGTCGATGCGCGTCTGAATGTCAGAAACTGGCGGGGGTGTTGGCCGAGATCAGCACGCACTCCTGTTCGCCACTATTGCGAAAACGGTGGGGGGTGCGGCTGTCGAAGTAGTAGCCATCCCCGGCGCCCAGCAGGTAGATCTGCTCGCCCACGGTCACTTCAACTTCGCCCTTGATGACGATGCCGCACTCTTCACCCTCGTGGCTCAGCATGTCGTCGCCGGTGTCGGCGCCCGGTGGCAGCACCTCCTGCAACATGCCGATGGCGCGGTTGGCGCGGCTGTGCCCGACCAGCCGGTAGCTGATGGGATGCGTGCCGAGATCCGGCATATCGGCGGCGCGGAAGATCACTTCGGTGCCCATTTCAGTCTCTTCGGTGAAGAAGCTGGCCAGCGACATGGGGATCCCTTCCAGCACCTTGCGCAGGGAGGCGACAGAGGGGCTCACCTGATTTTTCTCGATCTGGGAGATAAAACCGTTGGTCACACCGGAGCGCTTGGCCAGCTCGCGCTGGGAGAGGGCCGCCTTGGTGCGAACCGCCTTGAGGCGGTGACCGATATCCATCTATAGACACTCCTTGACTGTTTACTATTATTAAAATTGTGTTAAATATCTTATACCACCCTGCTGATGCGTCTAGCTAGGGGTGGCACCAGACAGGGCGATAACGGGCCCTTTTTTATGGATTCAGGTGTTTAATTTAATAGGCGTTGGCCGACAGTTGCTAAACACCTTAAGGATGAGGTGACCATGAAACCGATCAGCGACATCAATACCCCCTCCGACATGTCCGCCTTCTGGATGCCGTTCACCGCCAACCAGCAGTTCAAGGCGGCGCCGCGTATCCTGAAGTCGGCAGAGGGGATGTATTATCACTCAGAGGATGGCCGCAAGATACTGGATGGCACAGCCGGACTCTGGTGTTGCAACGCGGGCCATGGTCGGCGCGAGATTGCCGAGGCGGTCTCCCAGCAGATTTCCCACCTCGATTTTGCCCCCACATTCCAGATAGGCCACCCCCTGCCGTTTGAGCTGGCCAACAAGCTGGTGGAGATCGCCCCCAAGGGGTTTGGCCACGTTTTCTATACCAACTCGGGTTCCGAGTCGGTCGATACCGCGCTCAAAATTGCGCTGGCCTGGCAGCGGGCTCGCGGTCAGGGCACTCGCACCCGGCTGATTGGCCGCGAGCGTGGCTATCACGGGGTCGGCTTTGGCGGCATCTCGGTAGGGGGCATTCCCGGCAACCGCAAGTGGTTCGGCTCCCTGCTGACCGGGGTGGATCATCTGCCCCATACCCTCAACATCGCCAAGAACGCCTTCACCAAAGGGCTGCCCGAGGAGGATGTGGCGCTGGCCGACGAGCTGGAGAAGATCGTCTTCCTACACGATGCCAGCAATATCGCGGCGGTGATCGTCGAGCCCATCGCTGGCAGTACCGGCGTGCTGATGCCCCCCAAAGGCTACCTCAAGCGGCTGCGGGAGATCTGCACCAAACACGGCATCCTGCTGATTTTTGACGAGGTGATTACCGGTTTCGGTCGCCTTGGCTCCCCCTTTGCGGCACAGGAGTTCGATGTCATCCCCGACATGATCACCTGCGCCAAGGGGCTCACCAACGGCGCTATCCCCATGGGCGCGGTGCTGGTGCAGAAGCACATTTATGACGACATGATGGCGGCAGGCAAGGGGGCTATCGAGCTGTTCCACGGCTACACCTATTCCGGTCATCCGGTGGCTGCGGCTGCAGGGCTCGCGACCCTCGAGATCTATCGCAACGAGAACCTGCTCAGCCGCGCCGCCGATCTGGCGGGCTACTGGGAGGAGGCGGCCCATTCGCTGAAGGGCTGCAAGCATGTGAAGGATGTGCGCAACTACGGGCTGGTGGCGGGTATCGAGCTGGAATCGATGCCGGATGCACCGGGCAGGCGCGCCTACGAGGTGTTTGTTCGCTGCTTCGAGAAGGGGGCACTGATCCGGGTGACCGGCGACATCATCGCCCTGTCGCCGCCCCTCATCATCGAGCGCAGCCAGATCGACGATCTCTTCACCCTGCTGCAGGATGCCCTGCAGGCCCAACCTTAACCCATTTGATGGCCCCGCACTGGCGGGGCCTTGCGTTGATTTGCTCAGCGCATTTACCACATCAGTTATCACGGAGGATACATGACATACAGGGTCAGCAACTTCATCAACGGCCAGCCGCAGGAGAGTCGCAGCGAGCGCCAGGGTGCCATCTTCAATCCCGCCTGTGGCAAGCAGCAGGGGAACGTGGGGCTTTCCAGCGCCGCCGAGTGTCAGGAGGCGATAGCCATTGCCGAGCGCGCCTTTGCCGACTGGTCACAAACCCCGCCGCTGGTGCGGGCCCGGGTCTTTTTCCGCTTCAAGGAGTTGATGGAGCAGCACAGAGATGAGCTGGCCCAGCTCATCAGCCGTGAACACGGCAAGGTCTTCTCCGATGCGCAGGGTGAGCTGACCCGCGGGCTGGAGGTGGTGGAGTTTGCCTGCGGCATCCCCCATCTGCTCAAGGGGGAGCACTCCCTCAACGTCGGCCGTGGAGTAGACAGCTACTCCATGATGCAGCCGGTCGGGGTTTGCGCCGGTATCACCCCGTTCAACTTCCCGGCCATGGTGCCGCTCTGGATGTTCCCGGTCGCCATTGCCTGCGGCAACACCTTCATTCTCAAACCTTCCGAGAAGGATCCCTCCCTCTCGCTGCGGATGGCCGAGCTGCTCAAGGAGGCCGGTCTGCCGGACGGCGTGCTCAACGTGGTGAACGGTGACAAGGAGGTGGTGGATGTGCTGCTGACCGACCCGCGAGTGGGTGCCGTGTCGTTTGTCGGCTCCACCCCCATCGCTCAGTACATCTATGCCACCGCCTCGGCCCACGGCAAACGGGTACAGGCGCTGGGCGGTGCCAAGAACCACATGGTGGTGATGCCGGATGCGGATCTCGATCAGGCGGTCTCCGCCCTGATGGGGGCTGCTTATGGGGCAGCGGGCGAGCGCTGCATGGCCATTTCGGTGGCCGTGGTGGTGGGTGACGAGACCGCCGATGCGCTGGTGGCCAAGCTGACACCGCTGGTGGAAAAACTGCGGGTGGGCCCGGGGCTGGGCCAGAGCCCGGAGAACGAGATGGGGCCGCTCATCAGCAAGGAACATCTGGCCAAGGTGCGTGGCTACGTGGATCAGGGGGTGACCGAAGGGGCCACGCTGCGGGTCGATGGTCGCACGCTGAGCCACGACGAGGGTTACTTTATCGGTGGCTGCCTGTTTGACGAGGTGACCCCCGAGATGCGCATCTATCGCGAGGAGATCTTCGGCCCTGTGCTCTCCATCGTACGGGTGCCGGACTACGAGACGGCGCTGCGCCTCATCAACGAGCACGAGTACGGCAACGGCACCGCCATCTTTACCTGCGACGGCGACACCGCGCGGGACTTCACGGCGCGGGTGCAGGTCGGTATGGTAGGGGTGAACGTTCCCATTCCGGTGCCGATGGCGTTTCACAGCTTTGGCGGCTGGAAGCGCTCCATCTTCGGGCCGCTCAACATGCACGGGCCGGACGGGGTTCGCTTTTATACCCGGATGAAGACGGTGACGGCGCGCTGGCCCCAGAGCCTGCGCAGTGGTGCCGAGTTCTCCATGCCGACCATGAAGTGACGCGCTGGCGCGTGCTCATGGCCTAACCTCTTGCCCCCGCCGGTCGTTGATTGGCGGGGGCGAACTCTGTAAAGGAACAACAGATGCGATTGGGAATTCTCGATTGTGACCGGCTCGATCCCGATCTGGCGGATCGTTTTGGCCCCGTTTACTCCGAGATGTTTATCAGGGGCTTTGCGGCCCTGGCCCCCGAACTGGAATTTCGGGTCTGGTCGGCTCTCGATGGGGAGCTGCCGGAGGATCTGCACGAGTGCGATGCCTGGCTCATCACAGGCTCGCGCCACGACGCCTATAGCGATATCCCCTGGATTCAGGCATTGCGGGCGTGGATCCGTCAGGCGCACGATGCCGACGTCAAGCTGGCCGGTGTCTGCTTCGGTCATCAGGTGATCGCCCAAGCGCTGGGCGGAGAGGTGGTGAAGTCCACCAAGGGATGGGGGCTGGGAGTGTCGGTGCATCCCATGCTGGCAGATGAGCCCTGGATGGCGCCAGCGCGGGATCAGATCCGCATTCTGGCCAGTCATCAGGATCAGGTGGCCCTGCTGCCGCCGGGGGCGACCCGACTGGCGGGCAACGATTTTTGCCCCAACTTCATGTTTTTGCAGGGTGATCACATCGTCGCCATTCAGGGGCATCCGGAGTTCTCGGTGGAGTACAACCGGGCGCTGATCGAGCGACGCCGCGGCCTGTTGCCCGACGAGCGCTACCAGAGCAGCCTCTCCTCGCTGGAGGGGGAGGTGGACTCGGCGACCATGATGCAGTGGCTGCTGCAGTTTCTGGGGATCCTGCCGCTGCGGGCTGGCGCAGCCTGAACCCGGTTTGTCAGCCACCCCTTCGGATGCTAGATTTTGTAGCAAAATGAAGGATCAAGCGCTGAGATGTCGGGATCGGATGGTACACTGGCCGCCCATGTGGCGGCCTGTTTGTCTGGCTTGATTGCCGTCCCGGCCTGAGCCAAACCTGTCTGAGCCAAACCAGTGTGAGAGTGTGACGCCTTGAAACTACAGCAATTGAAGTATTTGATCGCGATCCGGGACCACAACCTCAATGTGTCCGTGGCTTCCGATGCGCTCTTCACCAGCCAGCCGGGGGTCAGCAAACAGATTGGCCTGCTGGAGAGCGAGCTGGGGGTGCGGATTTTCGAGCGCCGTGGCAAGCACCTGCACCGCATTACGCCTGTGGGGGAAGAGATCATCAAGTGTGCCGAGGCGATGCTCAATATCGAGAGCAAGATCAAGGCGATCTCCCGCGAGTATCTGGACCCGACCGTGGGCACCCTCAATATTCACACCACCCACACCATCGCCCGCTACCTGCTGCCCAAGTCGGTCACCTACTTCACCAAGAAGTATCCCAAGATCTCGTTCCACCTCCATCCGGTAATGTCGGCGAGCAAGGAGCAGATCAGCAAGGGCTACTCCGATTTCTCCATCGTTGCCCACGAGATTGGCTTCGACAAGGAGCTGATCGCGCTGCCCGCCTACCTCTGGACCCTCTCGCTGGTGGTGCCGCAGGATCACCCGCTGGCCAAGGTGAAGAAGCCGACCCTGGAGCAGCTCTGTCACTACCCCATCCTCAGCTACGAGAGTGGCGCAACCGGTCGTCAGGTGCAGGACGAGGTATTCCATGCCGCCGGTCTCACCCCGAGCTACTACATGACGGTGATGGACGCCGGGGTGATCAAGCGCTACGTGGAGCTGGGCTTTGGCATCGGCATCATCTCCTCGCTGGTGGCCAACGACACCGACAGCCCCGGGCTGGTCTCCATCAATCTGGAACACCTGTTCAAGCCCTGTCCGGCGCAGATCTGTTTCAGCAAGAGCATCTTGCTGCAGAACTACATGTATGACTTCATCAGCTCCTTCTCGCCCCACCTCACCAAAGAGGTGATCCAGAGCGTGATGCAGCAGCCGAGTCAGGCGCGTATCGACGAGCTGCTGGCCGGGGTGGAGCTGCCCATCTATTGATCCCGATCGGATTCCCGATCGCTGCCGGTTGTCTCTTCTGTCAGGCTGGGCTCTACTCGGGGTTCAGCCTGTCTCTTTAGGGCTATCTCCATCGTCCGAGGTCTCTATGTCCCGCATTCTGCTGCTTGCCAATCTCAACTGTGATCATGTGCTCTCCCTCTCCGAACCGCTGGTGGCGGGGGCCCGGCTGCAATATGTGGATCAGGGGCGCAGGCTCGGTGGTGGCGCCGCCAATACCGGCATAGGGCTGGTATGGGCAGGTCACGAGGTGACCATTGCCTCCCGCATCGGGCTGGACGAGACCGGCGACTGGCTGCTGGAGCAGGCGGCCGGTTACGGGCTGGATTGCAGCCATGTGGAGCGCTTTGGTGGCGAGACCGGCGAGCTGCTGATCCTGGTGGACTCCACCGGCGAGCGCACCATACTGCGCCGCCCGCGGCGTCCCGACCTGCCCGGCGATCTGCCGCTGGAAGGGGTGGATTGCCTCTATGTGAACTATCCCGGCACCGCCATCATCAGTTACATGCGCCAGATGCTCGGCAAGAGCTTCGTGGTAGCCCAGTATCCCAAGGGCGGCCAAGCGCGCCGTCCCTGCCATGTGCTGGTGGCCTCCCGCTCCGATCTCGGCGAGGTGAGCGACCCTTGGCAACATGCCCGCCAGCTGGCGGGGGAGCAGCTCGAATGGCTGGTGCTGACCGAAGGCAAGGCAGGCGCCGTGGCCATCCATGGTGAGGAGCAGATCCGGGTCGCTGCCCGGCCGGTCTCGGTGGTCGATACCACGGGGGCGGGGGATGCCTTCGCTGGCGGATTGATCCATGGTCTGGCGCGGGGCATGGCGATCAAGGATGCGTTGCAGTGCGCGGTGGACTGGGGCGCGTTTGCCGTCGCCTCCGAGAGCTCCATCCCCTCGGTCGCGCTGAAAAACTGGCTGAAACAACCCCACTGAACCACCTCTTTGACGGTCGATTGAGGGTTGGTTTGCGGGCCATATGGCTGCTGGTCGAAGAGGCTTGGTGAGGGGGATGGTTCGGGAGATTTACCCGCTATAAAGCGGGTAAACGCCGGGCTAACCCGGCAAGTTTGCGATCAATCAAAGAAAGTGTCGATTTATGTGCATCTTCATCGACACCCGGTTGTGCTGCTCTTAACCTGTCACTCCGCAACTCAGATTAAGAGACAGGCCCCCTCTGGCGAGCCAATGGGCAAACAGAGGCGAACCGGTTGTCTCCTGCCTCTTAGCTCAATGTTGTCGTCCTGATTCCTGGCTTGTAGTAAGAGGCAAGTGCGACCATGCAACTGACACGATTTACCGACTACGCCCTGCGTACCCTGACCTTCCTGGCGGTTCAGCCGGGGGATCGTCTGTCGACCATTACCGAAGTGGCCGATACCTTCGGCATCTCTCGCAACCACGTGGTCAAAATTGTGCACCAGCTTGGCATCAAGGGGTACATCGAGACGGTACGCGGCAAGCACGGTGGCATCCGCCTCGGTCGCTCGGCGGTCTCCATCAATTTGCGGGATGTGGTGATGGACATGGAGCATGTGCTCTGTCCGGTCGATTGCAAGCGCGAGAACTGCCGTCTCTCCGGCGGCTGCCGCATTCAGGGCATCCTGCGCCGCGCCATGAACGCCTTCCTCGAAGTGCTGGGTGAATACACCCTGGCTGATGCGGTGCGCGATCCCAATCGTCTCTGCCACCTGCTGGGTATCGAGCAAGAGACTATTGTGACCATGGCCTGACAGGGCGCGGAATAACGAACAAGATGTGAAAGGGGCCTGATGGCCCCTTTTGCTTTTGCACGCGGGTGGTTTTTAGCGACTGCCCGGCTGGCGGATCAGGGTGATGGAGCCGTGCAGGCAGGCGAGGCCGCAGGCACCACAGCCATTGCAGGCATCCATATTGACGTTGATGCCGTCGGCTGTGGCCTTGATCGCCTGCTGGGGACAGGCATCTTCACAGAGCAGGCAGTAGAAGCCCTGCCGTGCCTGACAGCTCTCCTCGATCTGGACCCGGGTCTGCACCTGCCGACCCAGTTGCAGGTCGAGGGCGCCGGTGGGACAGGCTCTGGCGCAGCTGCCGCAGTAGCTGCACTGGCCACAGGCGAGATCGAGCACCGGGGTGCCGGCAATCGGGCTCCCCTCGTAC
>NZ_JBFODV010000255.1:0-16312 GCF_040908495.1 Aeromonas sp. R1-1
CACCCCGTCCCCCACCATAGCCACCAGCCCGCGGGTTTGCGCCCGCAGCGCCCCCACTTTCTCCACCTTGCCCGCTGGCAGCACGGAGTCAAAGGCCCCGTCCAGCCCCAGCTTGGCGGCAATATGGGCCACCGGCGCCGGTGCATCGCCGCTCACCAGCCAGCTGGCGATGCCGCGCTGGCGCAGGGTGGCGATGGCTTCCGGGCTCTCGGGGCGCAGGGTATCGGCCAGTGCGGCGATACCAGCCACCGTGCCGTCGATGGCCACCCAAACCCGGGTCGCGCCATCGGCGGCTTGTTCATCCTGTTGCGGCGGTTCAATGCCGAGCTGGGCCAGCAGGGAGCCATTACCGATGGCGACTGTGTGACCCGCTACCTGACCGACAATACCGGCCCCGACCCGCACTTCCACCGCCTCCGGCTGGGGCAACGCCACTTCTGTGCCGACGGCCTCCCGCATGGCCAGCGCCAGCGGGTGTTCGCTCGCCTGCTGCAGGGCGGCGGCGAGGCGCAGTTGCTCGTCATTGCCGCTCCAGCTGGCTAGCACCGGCTTGCCCTGAGTGAGCGTGCCGGTCTTGTCGAAGATCAGCGCCTTGATGGCGTGGGCCTTCTGCAGGGTATCCACATCCTTGATCAGAATGCCGTGGCGCGCCGCGACGCCGGTACCGGTGACGATGGCCGCCGGGGTCGCCAGCCCCAGCGCACAGGGGCAGGCGATCACCAGCACCGCCACCGCTGCCAGCAGGGCCTGACCGAAGTCGTTGCTGATGGCGTACCACACCAGCAGGGTGAACAGGGCGATGGCCATCACCACCGGCACGAACACGGCGGAAACCTTGTCCACCAGCTGTTGCAGCGGGGCCTTGCCCATCTGGGCGCTCTCCACCAATGCGATGATCTTGCTGAGGCTGGAGTCCTCCCCCACCGTGGTGGCTTCGATCTCCAGCACGCCGGAGCGGTTGATGGCACCGCCCAGCACCTTGTCGCCCTCGCCGCGCGGCACCGGCAGGCTCTCGCCGGTGAGGATCGACTCGTCCAGCTCGCTGGCGCCGCTCACGATTTTGCCGTCCACCGGCACCCGCTCACCCACCAGCACCCGCAGCCGATCGCCGCGCAGCACCTCGTCAATGGCGACGCTCTGCCAGCTCTCGCCACGCCAGACGGTGGCGGTTTCCGGCCGCAGCGCCATCAGTTCGCGAATGGCGGACTGGGTGCTGCGTCTGGCCCGAGCCTCCAGCAGTTTCCCCAACGAAATCAGGGTAATGATGATGGCGCTCGCCTCGAAGTAGAGCTTGCCGCTGGCAGCCATCCCCAGCGTCAACAACAGATAGAGGCTGTAGAAGTAGGCGGCGCTGGTACCGGTGGCCACCAGCACATCCATATTGGCTGCGCGGTTCTTGATGGCGAGCCAGGCGCCGCGATAGAAGCGGGCGCCGATCCAGAACTGCACCGGGGTGGCGAGCAGCAGCTCTAGCCAGGCGGGCAGATGCCAGGGGAACAGTCCGGCCATGGCCAGCATCCCCACCAGCAGCGGCAACGTCAGCAAAGCCGAGACGATGACCCGGGTTTGCGCCTGACGGGCAGTGGCGGCCTCCTGCGCTTCCCGCTCCAGCAACTGCTGGCGGCGGCCGCTGGCCGAGCCTTGTGCCAGCTGGGCGCCAAAGCCGAGCGCCTCGATCTGCTCGCGCAAAGCGGCCGGCGTCTGCATCCCGGGCACCAGCACGATCCGGGCCTGTTCGATGGAGAAGTTGACCTCGGCCGAGATAACGCCGGGCAGCGCGGCCAGCACCTTGTTCAGCCGAGCTGAACAACCGGCACAGGTCATGCCGGTAATTTGAAACAAAAAGGTCTCGCTACCGTAGTCGTAACCCTGACTCTTGATGCTGTCGAGCACCGCAGGCAGACGGTCGGGGCTGGCCAACTCGATGGCCGCCAGCTCCAGCGCGAAGTTGACGGTGGCCGATACCCCGTCGAGTTTGTTGAGGCTGGTCGCGATGCGGCCTGCGCAGTTGGCGCAGCTCATGCCGCTGAGCGGCAACTGCAGATGAATGGGTGATTGAAGATGAGTGGTCATGTTGTTCCTCCCCGGAACCCGTCGACACCACAAAACGCCGACAGGCAAACCCTAACCTTTACTGTAAGGGTAAGCTCAAGCCACATGATCCACTTTTTGCAGATGAAAAAACGGCGCCCGTTTGCTGCCAGAGAACAAACGGGCGCCGCATTCAGCTATTGCGCGGTGTGAGCGGAACTCAGATACCGTACTGGGCGCGGTAAGCCTTCATGGCCGCCAGTTGCGCCGCCAGCTCCGGCTGCTCGGCCTGCTTCTCTTCAAGATAGGCGATGAGATCGCTCATCTGGATGATGGCGATGATGTGGGCGCCGTAGTCACGCTCCACCTCCTGAATGGCGGAGAGCTCGCCCTTGCCCTTCTCCTGACGATCCAGCGCGATCAGCACGCCCGCCAGCGAGGCGCCGTTGGCCTGGATCAGATCCATGGATTCGCGGATGGCGGTGCCGGCGGTGATGACGTCGTCCACCAGCATGATGCGCCCCTTGAGCGGGCTGCCCACCAGATTGCCACCCTCGCCGTGATCCTTGGCCTCCTTGCGATTGAAGCACCAGGGCACGTCCACATCGTGCTGCTCCACCAGCTGCACGGCGGTGGCGGAGGCGATGGGGATCCCCTTGTAGGCCGGGCCAAACAGCACATCGAACTCGATGCCGGCATCCATCAACGCGGCGGCATAGAAGCGGCCGAGACGGGCCAGATCGCGGCCGCTGTTGAACAGACCGGCGTTGAAGAAGTAGGGGCTTTTACGACCGGATTTCAGGGTAAATTCACCGAATTTGAGGACCTGTTTCTCCAGGGCGAACTCGATAAATTGACGCTGGTAGGCTTTCATTCTGGCTCCTTGCTTGGCTTGTCGTTGTCTTGTGTGGGGGTATAAAAAAACGCGGTCAATGCCGCGTTTTTAAAATCAGGAGAGCGACTGCTTCTGCAGCGCAATGATGTCGGCGATGCCGCCCTTGGCGAGCGCCAGCATCTCCAGCAGCTCTTCGTGGGTGAAGGGCTCGGCCTCCGCGGTGCCCTGCACCTCGATGATGCGACCATCTTCGGTCATCACCACGTTCATGTCGGTCTCGGCGGCAGAGTCTTCGATATACTCCAGATCGCAGATGGCTTCGCCCTGATACATGCCGACGGAGACGGCGGCGATCATCTGCTTGAGCGGGCTCTGCTTGATCATGCCCCTCTCGACCATCCAGTTCAGCGCATCCACCAGCGCCACGCAGGCACCGGTAATGGAAGCAGTGCGGGTGCCGCCATCGGCTTGCAGCACGTCACAGTCAACTGTGATGGAGTGCTCGCCCAGCGCAGTCAGATCTACCGCGGCGCGCAGGGAGCGGGCGATCAGACGGGAGATCTCCAGAGTACGGCCACTCTGCTTGCCGGAGGCCGCTTCGCGGTTCATCCGGGAGTGGGTGGAGCGCGGCAGCATGCCGTACTCAGCAGTCACCCAGCCCTGGTTCTTCCCTTTCAGGAAGCGCGGCACGCTGGTGTCGACGCTGGCGGTGCAGAGCACGCGAGTGTTACCGAACTCCACCAGCACGGACCCTTCAGCATGCTTGGTGAAGTGGCGGGTAATGGTGACCGGACGAAGCTGCGCGGCAGTGCGATCGCTTGGACGTGACATGGGACGGACCTCTGGGCTGGCTGAATTGGCGCAGGAGTATAAGCCATCGCGGCCCAAATATCAGCCGCTAAAACCAACACTTCGGCTGACGCATCGGCCCCCGCTGGGTATAATCCCGCCACACTTCATCAAGCCCGGAACAATCAATGATTCACAGCATGACCGCCTACGCCCGCAAGGAACTCAAGGGCGACTGGGGCACAGCCGTTTGGGAAATTCGTTCGGTAAACCAGCGCTATCTGGAAACCTACATTCGCCTGCCGGAGCAACTGCGCAGCCTGGAACCGGTTCTGCGTGAGCGTTTCCGCGCCAAGCTGCAGCGCGGCAAGGTGGAGTGCAACCTGCGTTTCGAAGCCGCTCAGGCCGCTGCCAGCCAGCTGCACATTAATGAAGAGCTGGCCAAGCTGATCATCGACAGCGCCAACTGGGTAATGAAAGAGGCGGGCCAGGGCCAGCTCAACCCGGTCGACGTGCTGCGCTGGCCGGGTGTCATGGCTGCCGCCGAACAGGACATGGACGCGGTTGCCACCGAGCTGCTCGGCGGTTTTGACCAGACCATGGAAGATTTCCTCGCCTCCCGCGCCAGCGAAGGGGCCAACCTCAAGGCGCTGATCGAACAGCGTCTGGCCGGTATTCAGGTGGAAGTGAAGAAGGTGCGCGAACACCTGCCACAGATCATCGAATGGCAGCGCCAGAAGCTCACCGATCGTCTGGCCGAAGCCAAGGTCGAGCTGGATCCGGCCCGCATCGAGCAGGAGATCGTGCTGCTGGCCCAGAAGATCGACGTGGCCGAAGAGCTGGATCGTCTGGAGATGCACATCAGCGAAACCAACAAGATCATGAAAAAGGGTGGCGCCTGCGGCCGTCGTCTCGACTTTATGATGCAGGAGTTCAACCGCGAGTCGAACACGCTTGGCTCCAAGTCCATCAACGCCGAAGTGACCCAGTCCGCCGTCGAGCTGAAAGTCCTGATCGAGCAGATGCGCGAGCAGATCCAAAACATCGAATGATGGGTCGCTGACTATCCGGTTGTTGCCTGCAAAAGAGCCCTTGATTCCTCAAGGGCTCTTTTATTTTCTGGCCATGAGATTTCCACCAGTGAGCCAACGAGCGAGAGACGCCCTAGCCTATAGGCATCACCAGTGCCGGTTGGTGCGGGTCGCTCAGCCGCTCGGCGAGGTAGTCCACCAGCATCCGCACCTTGGGGGAGAGGTGGCGGTTATGGGGATAGAGGGCCCAGATCCCCTCCGCCGGGGCCCGCAGTTCGGGCAGCAGCTCGATCAATTCGCCTCGGGCCAGATGGTCGCTCACGTAGTAGTCCGGCAGCTGGATGATGCCGATTCCCTTGAGCGCCGCATCCAGCAGGGCGTGGCCGCTGTTGCACTGCAGCAGGCCGCGCACCCGCACGCTGTGGGGGCGGCCATCCAGAGTGAAGTGCCACTCGTCGCTGTTGCCCACCAGACAGGTGTGGCGGGTCAGCTCGGAGAGGCTGTTGGGCATGCCGTGGCGAGCGGTGTAGGCCGGTGAGGCGCAGACATAGGGCACCCGCTGCGCCAGCTTGCGTGCCACCAGCGTCGAATCCTTGAGGTGGCCAAGCCGCAGCGCCAGATCGTAGCCTTCGTGCACCAGGTCCAGCAGCTGGTTGGTGAGGTTGAGGGTCACCTCCAGCTGGGGGAAACGCACCATGAAGTCGTTTACCAGCGGGGCGATGCGGCTCTCGCCGTAGGAGACGGGTGCCGTGATGCGCAGCGACCCTTGCGGTACCGCCTGATGGCGCCCCACCGCCAGCTCCGCCTCGTAGAGGTTGTCCAGCAGCTGACGACAGTGGCGATAGTAAATCTCGCCAAGTTCGGTGAGCCGCACCTGACGGGTGGTGCGCAGCAGCAGCTTGGCCTGCAGCCGATCTTCCAGCTGTGCCACCTGACGGCTGACCTGCGCCACCGACACTCCCAGCTTGCGCGCCGCCGGGGTAAAGCCCCCCTGCTCCGCCACGCTGACAAATTCACAGATCCCTTCCCAGCCGAACATTATTACCTGTGTGTAAAAGTGATTTGAGATTTGCCCTCATTATCACCAAATCGGCGGGAAACTACACTGGATGTCCGAACTCATCTCTGTTCACCCTGCTCAACAAGAAGGATGTCATTCATGGCACAGGTTCAAAGCATCAAGTGTAAAGCCGCCATCGCCTGGGGCCCGGGTCAGCCCCTCTCCATCGAAGAGGTCGAGGTCATGCCGCCGCAAGCGGGCGAGGTGCGGGTGCGTATCGTCGCGACCGGCGTCTGCCACACCGATGCCTTCACCCTCTCCGGTGAGGATCCGGAAGGGGTCTTCCCCTGCATTCTCGGCCACGAGGGGGGCGGCATCGTCGAATCCGTCGGCGAAGGGGTCACCACCGTCAAAGTGGGGGATCACGTGATCCCGCTCTACACCCCCGAGTGCGGCGAGTGCAAATTCTGCAAATCCGGCAAGACCAACCTCTGCCAGAAGATCCGCACCACCCAGGGCAAGGGGCTGATGCCGGACGGCACCACCCGCTTCTCGAAAGATGGCCAGCCCATCTATCACTACATGGGCACCTCCACCTTCAGCGAATACACGGTACTGCCGGAGATCTCCATCGCCAAGGTGGACCCGGCCGCCCCGCTGGAAGAGGTCTGCCTGCTCGGCTGCGGCGTCACCACCGGCATCGGCGCCGTGATGAACACCGCCAAGGTGAAAGAGGGTGAGAGCGTCGCCATCTTCGGGCTGGGTGGCATCGGCCTCTCGGCGGTGATCGGTGCCCGTCTGGCCAAGGCCGGTCGCATCATCGCCATCGACATCAACGAGAGCAAGTTCGAGCTGGCCCGCAAGCTGGGTGCCACCGACTGCATCAACCCGAACGACTACGACAAACCGATTCAGGAGGTGATCGTCGAGCTGACCGACGGCGGCGTCGACTTCTCCTTCGAGTGCATCGGCAACGTCAAGGTGATGCGTGCGGCGCTGGAGTGCTGCCACAAGGGTTGGGGCGAGTCGGTCATCATCGGCGTGGCCGGAGCGGGTCAGGAGATCAGTACCCGTCCGTTCCAGCTGGTGACCGGTCGGGTCTGGCGCGGCAGCGCCTTCGGCGGGGTACGCGGTCGCAGCGAACTGCCGAGCTATGTGCAGCGCTACATGCAGGGCGAGTTCCGCCTCGATGACTTCATCACCCACACCATGCCGCTTGAGCAGATCAACGAGGCATTCGATCTGATGCACCAAGGCAAGAGCATCCGCACCGTCATCCACTACTGAGCATGATCGCCCCGCCCGCTATCGTGGGCGGGGTGCAGGAGTCCTTCGATGAATCTGGAGATTATCAGCAGCAACAAGAGCTTCGGCGGCTGGCACAAGCGCTATCGCCACCACGCCAGCGTGCTCGGCTGTGAGATGAATTTTGCCATCTATCTGCCGCCTCAGGCCCTCACCGGCCAGAAGGTGCCCGTGCTCTACTGGCTCAGCGGCCTCACCTGCACCGATGAAAACTTCATGCAGAAGGCGGGCGCCCAGCGCATTGCCGCCGAGCTCGGCATCGCCCTGGTGGCGCCGGACACCAGCCCCCGCGGCGACGGCGTAGCCGACGATCCCGGTTATGACCTCGGCATGGGAGCAGGCTTTTACGTCAATGCCAGCCAGAGCCCCTGGCAGGCGCACTACCAGATGTATGACTACGTCACCCGCGAGCTGCCTGACTTGATCGAGACCCACTTCCCGGTCTCGACCCGACGCGCCATCAGTGGCCACTCCATGGGCGGTCACGGAGCGCTGATCGCCGCGTTGCGAGAACCCAGTCGCTATCGCTCGGTGTCGGCGTTCAGCCCCATCTGCCACCCGAGCCGCTGCCCCTGGGGCCAGAAGGCGCTTGGCGCCTATCTCGGCAGCAATCCTCTGCTGTGGCAGGAGTGGGATGCCTGCCAGCTGCTGCGCCACCAGCCGGTCACACCGCTGCCCACACTGGTGGATGTGGGGCTGGATGATCCCTTCCTCGCCGAGCAGCTGCATATCGATGCGCTGGCCGAGGTAGCCGCCAGCAAGGGGTGGCCGCTGGAGCTCAACCGCCACGAGGGCTATGACCACAGCTACTACTTCGTGGCGAGCTTCATCGAGGCGCATCTGCGCTTTCACGCCCGCCACCTCTGATCAACACAGGCCCGTTGCGGGCCTGTTCCAGTTGTGGTGATCGGTTGATATCAACTGCCCGCTCGGGTCACTCCGCCGGAGCCTGCGATCTGCTGCTCCACCTTGGGATCGCCCCAGTAGGCGATGTTGCCTGAGCCGGCGATGCCGACTTTCAGCGTCTCCTGCGCCCGCACAGCCACATCACCGCTGCCGGCGATATTGACCTCTACCTCGTTGCCGCGCATCTCGCTCCCGAGCACGTCGCCAGATCCGGCAATGTTCAACTCGATGGCCTGTGCCGAACCGCTGCCCAGCTCCAGACTGCCGGTGCCAGCGATATTCCCTTCCAGCCGTTTCAGCTCCAGCTGACTGGCGACGATGTCACCGGTACCGGCCACCGACAGCACCAGCTCATCGCCCTTGAAGCCACTCAGATCGCCGTTGCCGGTCCCGGCCAATGCCAGTTCGTTCAACACCGGCAAGGTGATGGTCAGCTCCAGCGGCTCGGTAGGATCGAGCCGGTAACCCTCCTTCACCTCGATCTCCAGCTTGTCGCCGCTCTCGGTCAGCTCCAGATAGGGCAGCAGGTTCTCCTGCCCCTTGATCAGGATGCCGCGCGGCTCCCCCGCTACCAGATGGAGGGTGGCAGGCACCCCCGCCAGCACCCGGGTCACCCCGTCACCAAGCGCCTGCTGGCGCTCGACCACAGCTCCCGTTCCGGTCACTCTGGTCTGATCCAGCCAGTGACAACCACTGAGCCCAGCCATCAACATGACAACCATCATCCATTTCATCGCTACTCTCCTCTTTATGTGTTGGCCATCCAGGGCCAATTGGTTTTCATGCTTTGCAAAGCGTGAGCCAAAAATTAACTTAATGATTCAAAAGGAAATAACCATTAAACCCAGAACAAACCGAAGAATTCAGAGAGCCATTTAGACCATATTTTGGTGAAAATAACCATTCTCGAACGGATATGATTGTGGCTGATTGGCGGGTCGTTCTACCGGTCACTATGCTGACAGCCCGTGGAAGTTTTTAATTGCCCTGTCGGTCTGTTGAGCCAATAGTGGTACTTCGTGCGTACCAAGCTCTCCATTGCGGTAATGTCATTACCACTGTCTTGTCAGTCTTCATTGCCAACAAGGAGTCAGAGCGTGACCCAAGCAAGCCCTCTCTATGCCACTACCACCGGTCTGCCGGAGCCGACTCGCACCCCGTTGCTGACCGGCAGCGATCCCGAGCAGAAACGGCGCGAGCTGCTCGCCTACTTCTGCCAGACCTTCGATCTCTACGACTCGCTGTTCGACTGTCTGGCCGATGAGCGGGCCTGGTTCAACAAGGCGATCCCGCTGCGCCACCCACTCATCTTCTACTACGGCCACACCGCCGCCTTCTTCATCAATAAACTGCTGGCGGCGCGCCTTATCGACCAGCGGCTGGATGCCCGCATCGAGGCCATGGTCGCCATCGGGGTGGACGAGATGAGCTGGGATGATCTGGACGAGACCCACTACGACTGGCCCAAAGTCAGCGAGCTACGCAGCTATCGGGCCAAAGTCCGTTCGCTGGTGTGCGATTATATTCGCCAGATGCCGCTCACCCTGCCCATCGACTGGCAGAGCCCGGCCTGGGTGATCCTGATGGGGATAGAGCACGAGCGCATCCACCTCGAGACCTCCAGCGTGCTGATCCGCCAGTTGCCACTCGCCTGGGTGCGGCCGCAACCTTATTGGCCCGCCTGTACCGAAACCCGCCACCGCATTGATCAGGTGCCCGCCAACAGTCTGCTGCCGATGGCAGGCGGCAAGGTGCGCCTTGGCAAGCAGGACGCCACCTACGGCTGGGACAACGAATATGGCGAGCGCCATATCGAACTGGCCCCGTTTCAGGCCAGCCGCATGCTGGTGAGCAATGCCGAGTACCTCGCCTTCGTTCAGGCGGGCGGCTATGGCCAGCAACAGTGGTGGGATGAGGAGGGGTGGGGCTGGTGCCAGTACGCCAAGGCACAGATGCCCACCTTCTGGGTGGGCGACCCCGCCGAACCCGGGCAGTTGCAACTGCGGCTGATGACCGAGCAGGTCGCCATGCCATGGGACTGGCCAGTCGAGGTGAATCAGCTGGAGGCGGCCGCCTTCTGCCGCTGGCAGGCAGCTCGCACCGGTCTGCCAATCCAGCTGCCGAGCGAGGCGGAATGGATGCTGCTGCGCGAGCAGCTTCCCGGCGATCAGCCGGACTGGGCGGAGGCCCCCGGCAATATCAATCTGACCCGTTTCGCCTCCTCCTGCCCGGTGGATGCCTGCCCGCAAGGGGAGTTCTTCGATCTGGTGGGCAATGTCTGGCAGTGGACCAGCACCGCCATCGATGGCTTCGACGGCTTTAAAATCCACCCGCTCTACGACGACTTCTCCACCCCCACCTTTGATGGCAAGCACACCCTGATCAAGGGCGGCAGCTGGATCAGCACGGGTAACGAAGCGCTCAAATCATCCCGTTACGCCTTCCGGCGTCATTTCTTCCAGCATGCGGGTTTCCGCTATCTGGTCTCCCGTTATCAGGAACCCGTTATCGTGAATCCCTATGAAACCGACACGCTGGTCGCTCAGTACCTCGACTTCCAGTACGGCCCGAGCCACTTCGGGGTAGCCAACTACGCCAAGACGCTTGCTGATCTTGCAGGCGAGCTGTGCAGCAACCACCAGCGGGCGCTGGATATCGGCTGCGCCACCGGCCGCGCCAGCTTCGAACTGGCCCGCCACTTCCAGCATGTGGACGGGGTCGACTACTCGGCCCGCTTCATCGATGTGGCGCTGGCCCTCGCCAGCCAGGACAGTTTCCGCTACGCCATTCCGCTGGAGGGTGAACTGGTGGAGTATTGCGAGGCGCGCCTGTCGAGCCACGGGCTGGGGGCGAGTCAGGCTGAGCGCATCCACTTCAGTCAGGGGGATGCCTGCAACCTCAAACCCAAATATGACCACTACGATCTGGTGCTCGCCTCCAATCTGATCGACCGGCTGCGGGAGCCCGTCCGCTTCCTGCGGGACATAGCTCCCCGACTGCGCAGCGGTGGCCTGCTGGTGCTCACCAGCCCCTATACCTGGCTGGCGGAATATACCCCGCCCGCCAACTGGCTCGGCGGCATTCGCGAAAACGGCGAGGCGCTTACCACCTATCAGGCGCTGCAACGGCTGCTGGCGGCGGAGTTCGAGGAGCACTGCCCGCCCCGGGATGTGCCTTTCGTCATCCGCGAGACCGCCCGCAAATACCAGCACACGGTGGCGCAGCTCACCGTCTGGCGCAAACGCTAGCACGCCGGTCGGCATGCAGATGAGAAGAGGGAGGCCAACGGGCCTCCCTCTTGTTATGACAGCAAAAACGACGCGAGTATCAATCTCCCTGCTCGTGATAGCGGCGCGCCAGCACGGCACAGACCATCAGCTGGATCTGGTGGAAGATCATCAGCGGCAGCACCATGACGCCGACGCTGGCGGCGGGGAACATGATGTTGGCCATCGGCACCCCGTTGGCGAGACTCTTCTTGGAGCCGCAAAAGACGATGGTGATCTCGTCTGCCTTGTCGAACCCGAGGCGACGGCTGATCCAGACGTTCCAGCAGAGCACCAGCGCCAGCAAGACGCAGCTCAGCAACACGATACTGGCCAGATCATACCAACCTACCTGATGCCAAATCCCCTGCACCACCGCCTCGCTGAAGGCGACGTAGACCACCAGCAGGATGGAGCTCTGATCCAGCTTGCCGATGAGCGGGCGATGGCTATCGACCCAGCGACCGATGAGCGGGCGCGACAGGTGGCCGACCACAAACGGCAGCATCAGCTGCATCATGATGGACTGGATGGAGTGCCAGGTGTCGATCCCCTCCCCCTGCACGTGGATCATCATCCCCACCAGCACCGGCGAGAGGAAGATGCCGAGGATGCTGGAGGCCGAGGCGCTGCACACCGCCGCCGACACATTGCCCCCTGCCATCGAGGTAAAGGCGATGGCCGACTGCACGGTGGCCGGCAGGGCGCAGAGATAGAGGAAGCCGAGGTAGATGGCCGGGCTCAGCCAGCTCGGTACCAGCGGGGTGAGCAGCAGCCCCAGCAGCGGAAACAATACGAAGGTGCTGAGCATCACCACCAGATGGAGCCGCCAGTGGCCGAGGCCTGCCAGCAGGTTCTGGCGCGACAGCTTGGCGCCATGCATGAAGAACAAGAGCGCCACCGCCAGCTTGGTCAGCAAACCGAACCAGACAGCCACCTGCCCCTCGCAGGGAAAGAGGGAGGCCAGGGTGACCACCGCAATCAGCACAACAGTAAAGGGATCCAGACGCACGAAAGGTCTCCATCAGAAGGGCATCCTGCTGCCATGGCGACAGTCAGGATTGGGGAGGACAAGAAACAGAGCGGGAGATGTCTGGCACCTCCCGCTAAAACGAACCTCCAGCTTACCCCGATAACGGAGAGGCGCAACGTTGTGCAGCGGTTAATTGTTCATCAATGCTTAACGCCTTTGCTTTGTCGCATAGCGGAAGTTGCTGACCCGCGGCCAGATAGCGCCAAACCGGGGCTAAATGGATAAAAAAACGGGCGACCAAGGCCGCCCGTTCCGCTTTTTCCCCCAGCCGATCAGCGCTGGCTGACCAGCTTGCCGTTGCCGCTTTTCTTCTCATTGCTGGCGAGCTTGCGGGCCTGCCGCTTCTCGAAACGGGAGATCCACCAGTAGGCCAGCGCCGAGAAGACCGCGGTCATAAAGACGTTGATGAAGAAGGCGCGCACCAGATCCACCCCGGCCGGGAAGGCGGAGGCGCTCATGCTCACCACGAAGATGGCGATCAGCACCGATACCACGCCCATCCCGAACTTGCGCGACCCCATGCGGAAGTCGCGGGGGGTGTCGTCATGTTTCCAGCGGAACACGAAGTAGGCCACCATGATGAAGATCGGCGGCAGCATGGCGGTGCCGGCGGTGAGGTTGATGGCGGTGTTCATCATCTGCTGCACCGACTCGGAGCCGAAGCCGTTGACCACCAGCATCGCGAACACGAAGACAAACTGCCACCAGGCGGCGCGCACCGGCACACCGTGCTCGTTGAGCTGGGTGGTCTTCTCGCCGTAAACCCCCTGCGGGATCTCGGAGAAGTGGATCTTCACCGGCGCCGAGGTCCACATCATCATGGAGCCGAACATGGCGATGAACAGCACCACGCCGACGAAGCGGCCCACCAGTGCCTCGGAGAGCCCGAAGTACTGGGCCATGCCGGTGAAGATCTCCACCATGCCGCCAGCATAGGTGAGGCTCTCGCGCGGCACGAACACGTTCACCAACAGGGAACCGACCGCATACATGGCACCGATGACGATACCGGCACTGATGATCACCTTGATAAAGGACTTCTGACCCCCCTTCACGTCATTGAGGTAGGCCGCTGCCGTTTCGGCACCGCCCGCCGCCTGGAAGATCCAGCACATGATGCCGAGCGTCGCCCAGTTGACGGTAGGGGTCATCGCCTCCAGCGTGATGGGCTGGGCCGGCACATGATCGCCACTCAGGGCCATGAGGGCGCCCAGCACATAGATGGCGAACAGGGCAAACACACCGTAGGCCACGATCTCGGCAATCTTGCCGAGCCAGCTAGCTCCCTTGGTGGAGATATGGGTCGCCGCCGCAAACAGCACGATGGAGATGATCGAAGTGACCATGGGCGAGAAGCTGTACTCATAGCCCAGCATGGCGTAGGAGGCGTAGGCGATGACGTTGGGCAGCAGGGAGACGAACCAGAACAGGTTCACGAACCAGTAGAGAAACGAGCCCAGATAGGCCATCCGGGTGCCGAGCGGTTTTTTCAGCCAGTCGTACATCCCCGACTCGGAGTTTTTGTTGGCCGAAACGAACTCGGCGATGATGAAGACGAACGGAATGAAGTAGACGATGGTCGCCAGCAGGAAGATGGGGGCGGAGCTGAGCCCCAGCTCGATGTTGTTGTTGACGATGTTGCGCACATTGAACACGGCGGCAAAGGTCATCGACAACAAGGCAAACTTGCCTATGGTGCCGCGTACGGATTCAGACATGGTGTCCTCCAGTGGACTCGCGCTCCCTGCGGGTAACGCTGTGACTCTGTGATGTGTTCGGCAAGGGTCTGTCGGCCCCGCGCTTTACTCTCTTGTTATGATCGGGCCGCGTGGACGGCCTCGTTGCTGAACCGGTGCCGTCTCCCGCACCGGCTCGCAATACCATTCAGACGATCGGAGTGCCCGGCGCCATCGGCACCCGCGGCTGCAACAGCACGCTCTGGCTCTCGTCCGGGGTCTCGGCGCAGAGCAACATGCACTCGGAACGCTCACCGCGCATCCTGGTGGGCTTGAGGTTGGTCAGCACCACCACCTCGCTGCCCATCAGCTCCTCTTCGCTGTAGTAAGGCACCAGACTGGTGACGGTCTGCAGCGGCCGCTCGCCACCCACGTCGATCTGGACGATGTAGAGTTTGTCGGCCCCGGGGTGACGCACCACCTCCAGCACCTTGCCCACCTTCATCTCGACCCGCTTGAATTCGGCAAACTCGATCGTCTCGCTCATTCTCTTTTCCTTTTCTGGTTCAACGGTTTGCGGGTGGCCAACGGCCACCCGGTTTGATTGGGATTCAATGCCGTGCCTATGGCGTCTGCATGGCAACCTGTGCTGTCGGCTGGGCCTCTTTGGCACGCGCTTCGGCGCTGAGGGAGGCCTCGTATCTGTTGTATTTCCACCAGGCGAAGCCGAGGAAGATCACGATCCCGCCGACGTTGTAGAAGATGATGGTCATGATGTCGGCGCCGGTCGGGAAGGTGGAGGCGAGGAAGCCCACCGAGAAGATGGCGATCAGCACCGAGACCACGGCGATGCCGGTAGTGCGCGAACCCATCTTGAACTCACGCGGCAGGTGATCGAGCTTCCGGCGCAGATTGAGGTAGGCCAGCATGATGAACAGCGGCGGCAGCATGGAGGCGGCAGCGGTCATGTTGATAACGGTGTTCATCAGATCCTGCGCTGTGTTGGAGCCCAGGGTCGGGATCACCATCAGCGGCAGCACGATGAGGTACTGGATCCAGGCTGCGCGGGCGGGCACGCCGTTCTCGTTGAGCTCGACCGTCTTCTTGCCGAAGATGCCGGCCGGGATCTCGGAGAAGAAAATCTTCACCGGGGTCGCGGTCCACATCAGCAGGGAGCCGAACATGGCGGTGAAGGAGACCAGCCCGACGAAGCGGTTCATCAGGATCTCCGGCAAGCCGAAGTAAGCCGCCAACCCCTCGAACACCTGCACCGAGCCGCCGGTATATTTCAGGGTGTCGCTGTGGACGAACACGTTGATCAACAGCGATGCAATGGAGTAGAGCACGCCGATAAAGATCCCGGCGACGATGATCACCTTCACGAAGGATTTGGAGCCGCCTTTCACGTCATTGACGTAGACCGCCACCGACTCGGCGCCACCGGCTGCCATAAAGATCCAGGTCGTAATACCCAGGAAGGCCCAGCTGAAATCGGGGATCATGGCCTCTACCGTGATGGGGTCGGCCGGTTGCACGCCGCCCACCAGTGCCGCACCCGCCAGCAGTATGTAGGAGAGGGTCAGCAGCAGCATCAGGGACGAGGTCACCGAGGTGATGGGACCGAGCATCTTGGCACCGTTGGTAGAGACGTAGGTAGCAAAGGCAAACAGCACCATGCTCAATGCCGTGGTCGCCACCGGAGTGAGAATGTACTCGTAGCCGAGAAAGGCATAGGAGGCGTAGGCGATAACCCGCGGCAGCAGCGAGGTGAAGAAGAAGAGGTTCACGAACCAGTAGGTGTAGGCGGAGATAAAGGCCCAGCGACCGCCGAGGGAGCTCTTCACCCAGGCATAAACACCCGCTTCGGAGTTCTTATTCAGTGACACAAATTCCGCAATGATCAGGCAAAACGGAATGAAGTAGAAAATGGTGGCCAGAAAGAACATCGGGGCCGAGGCCAGACCGATTTCGATGTTGTTGTTGATGACGTTGTTGAAGCTGAATACCGCCGCGAAGGTGAGCGACAGCAGACCAAACTTGCCTATCGTATTCCGTTTGGAATCAGACATGGTGCATCTCCAGACCTGTAGTTATCTAGCGAAAGGACGGGGCATGGGTTGTAGGGTGAGCCCCGCCCTTCCGGCTTTTATCAGTGCAGAACCGGCGGCTTGTTATTTGTTCTTGAAGTAGCCGCCTTCGACGGTGACCTTGATGATCAGCTTGCGCACCGGCGCATCGCCGACGAAGCGGTAAGCCTCGTCGTTCTCGAAGATCACCACCTGACCATTGCCGACTTTCTGGCGCTCACGCACCTCGCCTGCCAGCCACTCGCGGTCGGTGGTGTCGTCATAGGCCTGCTCGACCGCCAGCTCGCTCTTGGCAGCCCACTCCACCGTCTCTGCCCCTTCCAGGTAGTAGTGAACGTCGAAGTAACGGCGCT
>NZ_JBFODV010000256.1:0-15924 GCF_040908495.1 Aeromonas sp. R1-1
CCCACCAAGTTTGCCATCGTCGAAGTCAACCAGTCCGCGACCGCTTATAACGAGCTGGTCAAGGTGAAGGATGGCGCCGATGTGACCGTCACCTGGAATATCTGGAACGGCGATATCGGCCAGAGTGCCAAGGTGCTGCTGGATGGCAAGGAGGTGTGGTCCGGTCCCGCTTCCGCCGCGGGTACCGCCACCTTCAAGGTGCACAAGGGGGGCCGCTATCAGATGCAGGTCGCGCTGTGCAACGGCGATGGCTGCACCCTGTCTGATGCCAAGGAGATCGTGGTCGCCGATACCGATGGCAGCCACCTTGCGCCGCTCAAGCCTGCCCTGCAGGAGAATAACAAACCCTATGTCAACAAGTCCGGCAAGGTGGTCGGTACCTACTATGTGGAGTGGGGGGTCTATGATCGCAACTTCACCGTGGACAAGCTGCCGACCCAGAACCTGACCCATATCCTCTATGGCTTCACCCCGATCTGTGGCGGTGATGGCCTCAACGACAGCCTCAAAGAGATTGCCGGCAGCTTCCAGGCGTTGCAACGAGCCTGCGCCGGGCGCAAGGATTTCCAGGTCGCCATTCACGATCCCTGGGCCGCGCTGCAAAAAGGGCAGGGGTCACTGGTTGCCTGGGATGAGCCCTACAAGGGCAACTTCGGTAATCTGATGGCCCTCAAACAGGCCTATCCGGACCTGAAGATCCTCCCCTCCGTCGGTGGCTGGACCCTCTCCGACCCCTTCTTCTTCATGCATGACAAGGCCAAGCGTGACGTGTTCGTCGCCTCGGTCAAAGAGTTCCTGCAGACCTGGAAGTTCTTCGACGGTGTCGATATCGACTATGAGTTCCCGGGCGGGGACGGCGCCAACCCCAATCTGGGGGACAAGACCAAAGATGGTGAAACCTATGTGCTGATAATGAAGGATCTGCGCGCCATGCTCGACGAGCTGGAGGCCGAGACCGGTCGCACCTATCAGCTCACCTCCGCCATCGGGGCCGGTTACGACAAGATTGAGGATGTGGATTACAAGGCTGCCCAGCAGTACATGGATCACCTCTTCGTGATGAGTTACGACTACAACGGTGCCTGGAGCAATACCTCCCTGGGTCATCAGGCCAACCTCTATCAGGCCACCAACGGCTCGGCCAACAAGCGCTACAACACTGATGCAGCGGTGCAGCAGTTGCTGGCGCAGGGGGTCGACTCCGGGAAGCTGGTGATCGGTGCCGCCGCCTACGGTCGCGGCTGGAAAGGGGTGAGCGGATATCAGGGCAACGATCCCTTCACCGGCACCGCCACCGGCAAGATCAAGGGCACCTGGGAAGATGGCGTGCTGGATTATCGCCACATCGTCAACAGCCATATGGGCGCAGGCTGGGAGTACAACTACGACGAGACTGCCGAAGCGGCCACCCTGTTCAAGCCCTCCACCGGCGAGCTGATCACCTATGACGACGAGCGCTCGGTCAAGGCGAAAGGCCAATACGTGCTGGCCAACAAGCTGGGCGGGCTCTTCTCTTGGGAGATCGATGCCGACAATGGCGACATCCTCAACGCCATGCATGAAGGTCTCGGTCACGGTGAAGGGGTTACCCCACCAGCCAACAAGCCGCCAGTAGCCAACGCGGGCAGCGATTTGAGTGTCACCGGCCCGACCGAGGTGACGCTGAACGGCTCCGCCTCCCACGACCCGGAAAATGGCACCCTCACCTATAGCTGGAAGCAGGTCTCCGGCCCGCAGGCCGCTCTGCTTGATGCCACTCAGGCCAAGGCCCGGGTTGTACTCGATGCCGTGTCCGCCGACATCAATCTGGTGTTCGAGCTGACGGTGACCGATGACCATCAACTGACCGCCAGGGATCAGGTGGTGGTGACCAACAAGGCGCCGCAGCCCAACCTGCCTCCGGTGGTCACTCTGCCCGCCAGCGTCAAGGTGGAAGAGGGCAAGCAGGTGACCATCACCGCCAAGGCATCCGACCCCAATGGCGACGAGCTGATCTACCAGTGGCAAGTGCCTGCCGGTATCACGGCGAGCGGCCAGAACAGCGCCACCCTGGTGGTCACCGGCCCGGCGGTGGATGTCGAAACCGGTTATGACCTCTCTGTGACCGTCTCCGATGGCGCACTCGATGCCAACGCGGCCACCCGTCTCACCGTCACGCCAATCAACGAAGGTGGTGAGGGGGGCTCTTGCAACACCACCGACCCGGAAGCAGCCAACGTTCCCGCATGGCAGGCCAGCAAGGTCTACAACGGCGGTGACAAGGTGAGCCATAACCAGCTGGTATGGCGTGCCAAGTACTGGACTCAGGGTAATGAGCCGAGTCGCGCCGCCGATCAGTGGGCGCTGCTGAGTCAGGTTGAGCTGGGCTGGAACGCAGCCGTTGCCTACAACGGCGGGGATCTCACCAACCACAACGGCCGTCAGTGGAAGGCCAAGTGGTGGACTCAAGGCAATGAGCCGGGCAAGCACGATGTCTGGCTGGATATCGGGGCAGCAAGCTGTAACTGAGGCCTCCTCACCGATGACGGGGCATGGCGACATGCCCCTCATTCCCGGTAGCAATATGAACGAGAACCCGACAATGACCACAAATGTGACCCGAATCGCAGCCCTCATCATGGCAACCCTGGCGGCTGGCCCCCTGTCTGCCGCCACCTCGCCCCTGATATTCAATGACACGACACCGCAAAGCGATCTGGCGGGCAGTCTGGCTGCCAGCGTGCTGTTTGCCCAGAGCCAGATCCTGCCGTCCCATCCCAAAGAGGGGGATCGCCAACCCATCCTGACCAGCCTGCGCAAGAGCCTGCTGCTGGTGCAACCGCTTCAGGCCGACGGGGTGACCCCCATGACTGTGGAGGCCCGTGACGGCAGCGGCAAGCTGCTTGGCACCCTGACCTTGTCGCCCCCATCGGCGCTGCCAGAGACTGTCTACCACCTCGCGGGGGTTCCAGAAGGGGGAGTGAGTTTCATCCCGGAGAGCGGCACCACTGCCGTCATCAGCAGCAGTGCTGATTTGGCCAAACTGAACGACAAGAGCGGCGCCTTCCTCAAGGAACGGCTGACTGGTCGCGCGCTGGTGGAGATCCAGACCGCCGACGGCCGCTGGGTTCGGGATATTTACCTGCCCGTGAGCCCGGAGCTGGAGGGCAAGATGGTGCGGATCCGCTCCAGCGCCGGTTATAACTCGACGGCCTTCTATGGCGAGCGACAGGTGACCGTCTCCCGTGGCCAGACCCTGCAGTTCAAGTTTGCCAATGGGCAGTGGTTCCGTGAGGGGGAGCTGGAGAACAACCGCATCACCTATGCAGCGGATACCTGGAGCGGCGAGCTGCCTGCCGAGTGGATCCAGCCCGGACTGAACCTCTCCGTTCGTCAGGGCAATCTCAGTGGTGAACTGCGTGACATCAAGGTCGGCGCCCCCGGCGAGCTGCTGCTGCACACCATCGACATCGGCATGCTCACCACACCACGGGATCGCTTTGCCTTTGCCAATGACAAGGAGGCCCATCGCGAATACTTCCAGACCATTCCGGCCAGCCGGATGATTGTCAGTCAGTATGCACCGCTCTCCCTACCTGAGGTGATGCTGCCCAACGGCACATTGCTGACCGATTTTGACCCGAGCGAAGGGGGCTGGCATGGCGGCACCATGCGTCAGCGCATCGGCAAGGAGCTTATCTCCCACGGTATCGACAATGCCAACTACGGCATCAACAGCAGTGCCGGTGAAGGGGAAGGAAGCCATCCCTTTGTGGTGGCCCAGCTGACGGCGCACAACAGCCGCGGCAAATATGCCAATGGGGTTCAGGTGCACGGTGGCTCAGGTGGCGGTGGCATCGTCACGCTGGATGATTCGCTGGGCAACGAGTTCAGCCACGAGGTGGGCCATAACTTCGGCCTTGGCCACTATGTGGATGGTTTCCGCGGCTCGGTTCATCGCAGTGCCGATCAGCTCAACTCCAGCTGGGGCTGGGACAGTGACAAACACCGTTTCATCCCCAACTTCTCGCCGACCCGCACCAATGAGGATGCCTGTCTGGATGACCAGTGCCAGCCGCCGTTCGATGGCCGCAAGTTTGGCCACGATGCGATGGCGGGCGGCCGCCCTCTCTCCGGCGCCAACCGTTTCACCCTCTATACCCCCAATTCGGCCGCCATCATCCAGCGTTTTCTGGAGAGCAAGGCGGTGTTCGATGCCAACTCGGCCACCGGCTTTAGCAAGTGGAACAGTGCGATGGCCAGGATGGAGCCCTATCAGCACACAATCGAGGGGATCGAGAAGGTCGATGCCCCCATGGATGCCCTGAGTGAGGCCGGACTGAGTGCCCTGCTGACGGATTACGGCTTGGTCAGGGTTGCCATGTGGGATGGACGCTGGACTCGTGATATCCGGGTGCCGGTTGCCTCTGCGGACAACCGGGGGCGCAGTCTGACCATCGATCACGGGGCCGGTTACAACAGTCGCCTCTTTATCAACGGCAAGGAAATTGTGGTGAACCGGGGCTTCAAGAAGAGCTTCACCTCGGATGGCCAGAGCTGGGTGGAGGTCTCCCTCATCGATACCAAGGTTGCGCGCAAGCCCGAGCAATTCGGCGTGCCGGTGACCACTCTGGTGGGCTATTACGACCCGCAGGGGAGTCTGCCCAGCTACATCTATCCGGCGCTGCACGGCGCCTACGGCTTCACCTACCCGGATGACAGCAACACCCTGTCCGGCAATGACTGCCAGTTGCAGGTAGAGACCCGCGATGGTCTGCAGCGCTTCAGGCTGGCCAATCACCGGGCGGCCAGTAGTGTCATGAACAAGTTCCACATCAACCTGCCCACCGCCAGCGAGCCCGGCCGCGCCACCATCCAGTGCCGTGGCCAGACACTGGTACAGCAGAGCTTGCTGCCACCGCAGCAGACCCTCTCCTTTACCGTCAACGGGCGGCCGCTGGAGCAGGGCGTGGTCGAGAACCAGCCTCCGGTGGTGACCGTGCCGGCGCAGCTCGGCGGCATCGGCGGTGAGTGGCTGACCATCACTGCCGAGGCGAGGGATCCCGAGGGGGATGCGCTGAGCTACCGCTGGCACTTCCCGGCGGGCTGGTAGGCGGAAGGCGAGACCAGTGCCAACCTGCGTCTGTTACCGCCGGCTGTCACCACCAGCGAACAGCATGAGCTGAGTGTGAGCGTCTCGGACGGGGTACATCAGAGCGAAGGGCGCATCGTGCTGACGCTGGAGCCCGTGGTCGACGGCTCTTGCAACACCACAGATCCGGAAGCGGCGAATGTTCCCGCATGGCAGGCCAGCAAGGTCTACAACGGCGGTGACAAAGTGAGTCACAACCAGCTGGTATGGCGTGCCAAGTACTGGACTCAGGGCAATGAACCGGGCCGCGCCGCCGATCAGTGGGCGCTGGCGAGTCAGGTTGAGCTGGGCTGGAGCGCGACCGTTGCCTACAACGGCGGTGAGCTGACCAACCACAACGGCCGTCAGTGGAAGGCCAAGTGGTGGACTCAAGGCAACGAGCCGGGCAAGCACGATGTCTGGCTGGATGTCGGGGCGGCAAGCTGCCCCTAGGTTGAGTCCATGATGAAGATGGCGGAGCCTGTTCAGGCGGGCTCCGCTTTTTGCCACAAAACCATAGAGAGCAACAATAATGAAAAAAAACCGCATCACCCTTCTGCTTGCCGGCATGATGCTGAGCGGCCACCTGTGGGCGGCCGAGGCATACGACATCAACAAATCCTATCCGGGCGGTAGCCAGGTCAATTACAACGGCCAGGTTTTCGAGGCCAAGTGGTGGGTCAACCCGGGTCAGACTCCGGGCATGGCGGCCGCCAATGAGTGGGATACTCCGTGGAAGCTTGTCGGCGAAGGGGAAGTGACCCCACCGGACACCGGCGGCGATGACAAGCCCAATCCGCCGACACCTACCCCACCGGATGGCAGCACTACCCCCGTCTATATGAGCCAGGCCGAGCTTGATGCCAAAGAGAAGGCGCTGACCGACTTCCCGGCGATGGAAGCGGTCAAGGCCTCCATCGCTACCCGTGACAATCTGGTGGTCGAGGCGGTGCAGCCGGGTCGTGCCGACAACCCGGGCAACGTCAAGCGGGTCGAAAGCCTGTTGAGCGAGGGGCAGTTCAACTACCTGTTCCCGCTGCGCGCCCCCGAGTACACCTATCGTGGCCTGTTGCAGGCGGCGGCCAAGTTCCCGGCCCTGTGCAGCGACTACAGTGATGGCCGCGATGCCGATGCTATCTGCCGCAAGACCCTGGCAACCATGTTTGCTCACTTCGCCCAGGAGACCGGCGGCCATGAAAACTGGCGCCCGGAGGCCGAGTGGCGTCAGGCGCTGGTCTACGTGCGCGAGATGGGATGGAATGAGACCATGCGCGGCGGTTACAACGCCGAGTGCCGTCCCGATGTGTGGCAGGGTCAGCAGTGGCCGTGCGGTACTTTCGATAATGGCGAGTTCAAGAGCTACTTTGGCCGCGGCGCCAAGCAGCTCTCCTACAACTACAACTACGGCCCCTTCTCCGAGGCGATGTTCGGTACGGTACGCACCCTGCTCGACCGTCCCGATCTGGTGGCCGACACCTGGCTGAACCTGGCCAGCGCGGTGTTCTTCTATACCTATCCGCAGCCGCCCAAGCCCTCCATGCTCCATGTCATCGATGGCACCTGGCAGCCGAATGACCATGACAAGCAGAACGGTCTGGTGCCGGGCTTCGGAGTCACCACCCAGATCATCAATGGTGGGGTGGAGTGCGGTGGCCCGGTCGAGCACGCCCAGTCCCAGAACCGCATCAACTACTACCGCGAGTTTGCCAATTACCTCGGGGTGGCGGTGCCATCCGATGAGGTACTGGGTTGCAAGAACATGAAGGTGTTTGACGACAAGGGCGCCGGTGCCCTGCCCATCTACTGGGAGCAGGACTGGAGCTATGTGGCAGAGAACCCCAACGGCGGCAAGAGTTATGCGTGCAAGCTGGTGGGTTACCAGACCCGTTTCAGCGCCTTCAAGGAGGGGGATTACAGCCGCTGCGTTCAGCACTTCTATCCGGAGGTGGTGATCGAGGATAACGGCGGTGGCACCAACCTGCCGCCGGTGGCCAATATCACCGGCCCGGCGCAGGCCGAAGGTGGCAGCAAGGTAATGCTCTCTGGTCAGCACTCCAGCGATCCGGAAGGCAAGCCGCTCTCCTATGCCTGGACTATTCCGGCTGGTGCTTCTGCCCCGGCACTGGATCAGGTGGCGCTGGAGTTGACTCTGCCCAAGCCGGCCAGCGATACCAGGCTGGAGATCAAACTGACGGTCACAGATGAAGGTAATCTGAGCCGCAGCACTACCCATAGCCTGCTGGTGAAAGGGGAGGAGGGGGGCGTGACGCCGCCTGACTATCCAGCCTATAAAGAGGGGACTCCCTACAAGGCGGGCGAGCGGGTCAGCAATGGCGGTGCCAGCTACGAGTGCAAACCGCACCCCTACACCGGCTGGTGTGCAGGTGCTGCCTGGGCTTATGAGCCGGGCAAGGGTACGGCCTGGGCCGATGCCTGGATCAAGCTCTGAGCCGTTTCAGGGTTACAAGGCTTGCCGACAAGCCAGCGCACTATTCAGTGCAATGACAATCCGGAGCAATAAAAGATGGGGCCTGCGGGCCCCATTCTTGTTTGGTGGAGTTCAGGTTTGGCCGTGGAACATCTGGCCCGGACAGGACAGCGCCTCGAAAGGGCTGTGTGATGATGTGTGTTGTTTTTTTATTACATTTTCCGTGAAAGGCTTTCAGCAATTATTTGCCGTAGCGGAAGTAGTATTCACGGGTGGAGGGGGCATAGGCATCTTTCTCTACAACGCCGTTCTTGGTGGTTGCACCGCGCAGGTGGAACAGGACTGCCAGATTCTCAAACATGGTTTACCTCATCGCTCTGTCATTTATGGTTATGGTGTGTGACCTGGGTCACGGTTTGATCCTATGGTCATTTGTGAGCCAGATCAACTTTCTGTGTTGTAAATTTACATAAATCATGGAAAGGGTTTTCAAATGCAATGCCCTTTATGGAAAGGCTTTCCCGAGGTGACGGGGGAGAAGCTGCTGATCAGCCAGCAAAAGAGGCTTGAGAGCGGGGGCGTTGCACGGGGAAAGAGGCTCGCTGCACGGCCTCTCCTGTATAGGTGTTTGAGCCGATTTGTGACATAAAACAGAGAGATAGCACGCGCCTTGCTGGTAAAAACAGCGAACTGCTGCAATTTTGACTAAACGAATCAGTCGCGGCTATTTTAGGGTTGACAGCAAAGCGGGTGATGCCTATCATGCGCCTCCGTTGCCGGAGATAACTTCGTCAGCGCCGAGGTGAGTTGGGGTTATAGCTCAGCTGGGAGAGCGCTTGCATGGCATGCAAGAGGTCCGCGGTTCGATCCCGCGTAGCTCCACCAAATTCTCCTCGAACAATCTGGAATCAAAGGGGTTATAGCTCAGCTGGGAGAGCGCTTGCATGGCATGCAAGAGGTCCGCGGTTCGATCCCGCGTAGCTCCACCATGTTCCTGATTGACATGAAGTACCCAGGGCAGTGCGGTGTGTATCACCCAGGCCGACCTTTGTGGGGTTATAGCTCAGCTGGGAGAGCGCTTGCATGGCATGCAAGAGGTCCGCGGTTCGATCCCGCGTAGCTCCACCATTATTGAGGATGAATGGCCGCCAGAACCATTCATTCAGTCAGTGCCGAATTTGGGGTTATAGCTCAGCTGGGAGAGCGCTTGCATGGCATGCAAGAGGTCCGCGGTTCGATCCCGCGTAGCTCCACCAAATTCAGAGTGACGTCAGTCATTCACACACATCGGGGTTATAGCTCAGCTGGGAGAGCGCTTGCATGGCATGCAAGAGGTCCGCGGTTCGATCCCGCGTAGCTCCACCAAATTCTTGTTACAAGAAGCAAAAAGGCCACCGCATCGCGGTGGCCTTTTTGCTTTCTCCATCATTTATTTTCCCCATACGTCCGCGCCTTTCATTTGTAAATCCAATGACCTGAATGAAAAAGCCCGCGAGAGCCGCGGGCTTTGCTTGCACTATTCAAATGCGCCTGTGGTTAACGGCGACGTCGCCAGGCCAGTGGCAACAGGGCTAGCAGGCCGAGTCCCAGCGCACCACCGCCTGAGGAGGTGTCCGGTTTGGTGGCATCGCTCTCCAGTCTCAGGTCGACGATGATGGGATCATGGTCGGAGGCACTGAAGGGGTTGTCAGACTTGAGCAATGTGCCGGTGTACTGGCTGCCGTATTCGAACAGGGAGCTCTCGAAGGAGTTGATGTGCCAGTCGGCGACACCTGCCACCTTGCTTGCCAGCGCCGGGTTGGCGAGGGCGTAGTCCAGGGTGCCCAGCTCCCCGTCGTAGCTGTAGGAGATGGCTTTCTCCTTGTTGAATTTGACGTTGAGATCGATCAGGCCGTAGCTGCGAGTCACTTCGCGACCGAGCTGTTCATAGGAGTGATCACCGATAAAGGTGTGAGAGGCCGATACGATCTTCCGCTCGCTGGTGGCCGGGTTGTAGTCGGTCAGCACCCGGATCGGATCTTCCTTGGCGTAGGAGTTGAAGTCGCCAACCAGCAGCACCTGGCCCGGCAGTTTGCTGACCGCCTCACCCAGCACCTTGGCGGCAGAGACCCGGAACTCGGTGCACTTGCCCTGCAGGTCGGCCGGTTCTGTCTTGCCATCGCCATTTTCGTAGCAGCCTGACCCCTTGGATTTGAGGTGGTTGACCACCAGCGTCAGCGGTTCCTTGCTCTTGGCGAGGGTGAAGGTCTGAACCAGAGAATCGCGCTGACCGGCTGTCTTGGCCACACCACCTGTGGTGTAGCGCTGCTCCGGCAGCTTGATGACGCTGGCATCCCCGCTGGGGGTGAGCAGGGCAGGGCGGTAGATCATCGCCACCATGATGGCGTCCCCGCCGAAGAACTTGCCATCGGTAAGGGCAGTGACCGGCAGACGCACATAGGCGTAGTGTTTGCTCGCATCCTTCTGCTGTTCGTTGAGGCGAGTCACCAGATTGTGGAGGGCCGAGTTATCCTCGAATCCGTTGTTTTCCATCTCCATCAGGCCGAGCAGATCGGCATCCATTGCGGTAATGGCATTGACGATCTTGGTGCGCTGCTTCTCGAACTCAGGCTGGCTCTTGGCCCCCCGGTTGCAACCTTTGGCGTTGTCGGCATCCGCCTGATCCTTGCACAGGATATTGAGTGCGCCGCCGATGCTGGAGTGACTGGTGAAGTAGTTGAGTACGTTGAAGCTGCCGATCCGCAGATCGCTGCCAGCGAGGCGAGCCGGCGCGTCTTGACGATCCTCTTCAGGGCTGCGCAGCAGGGCGCCGGTAGTCAGGGTGATATCGCTCGGTACCACCAGACGGAAGGCATCCTTGTTGTATACGATCACCCCCTCCAGCCCGGTCAGTTGATCACCGATGCGCAGATAACCCTGATCGGCATCCCAGCCAGGGAACCAGGGCAGTACGCCATCCGGCGCTTTGTAATCAGACTCGACTACCAGACGGTTGCTGCCATTTCTGGTGGCTAGTGCGACAGCGTCCGCACTGTTGGCAACATGAAGTTGGGTCGGTTTGATCAGCGGGGTTTTGTGGGCCAACTCTACGTTGTTGCGATAGACCTTGTAGTCGAAGCCGTAGTTGCGGGTCAGGTGCAGGTCACTGCTGCTGTCGAGACGTACCCGCATCCCTTCGTGGCGATTGAGTGCCTGCGCCAGCGTCTCCCCTTCATTGACCTGCAGTACGCTGGTCGGCACATTCAGCCCTTGTGCGGTGACTTGCAGGCGGGCTTTGCTGGATTCGAAGGTGGGCTTGAGCTGGGTGCCGCCGTAATACTCCTCGACCTTGGCTTCGAGGCAGAGTTCAGACCCCGGTTTGATGTCTTTATATTTGGTCGCGAAGTCCTTGTCGTTCAGATAGACAAAGATGCCATCAGAGGTGGCCGGATTGCCATCGCCCACCGGGTCGGTCAGATAGAAACCCTTGGTCAGGCTTTGGCCCAGCGTCGTCACGATACCGCGAACGTTGAAGGTGCCCGGGCTGATTTTGCCGGTCACGTTACCGTTCTTGTCGGTCACAGTCTGGGTAGCCAGCGCGCTGGCGGAGCCTGTGCCCTGAATGGTCGGGATGGGGGTGAGTTGAGCCGGATCGGACGGGCAGACAAATGCCGCATGGGCGCCTGAGGATGCAAGTGCCAGCCCCACGGCCAGCGACAGCAGGGTGCGAGTACCTTTCATAGGTGTTCCTTTTTTATTTTTGCCAGTGATTCCATAGCCTTGGCTCGTTGACCAAGGGCGCGCATTGTCACATTTCTGGCATGTCATACCAGTGAGCCAACGCACATTAAATGAATCTGAGAAGGTGCGGGAAAGCGTTTTTATGATCCCAGTAACGATATGATTTTTTTGATAATTCAATCAATTTTAACCCTGTGATCATGACGCTTTCGTGGCAGGGGATAATTCTCTTTGAGAATAAAGATTGAGGGGATCTTGTCGCCTTCCTATACTGGGTTCGTTCCTCACGGAACCCAGGTAAAGGGCAACCGGCAGTGATGCTGGGGCGCAATGCTTCCGGTCTCGATCGTGGATCCAGATAGCGGGGTTTCCCTGGGTGAGGGGTGGTTTTTGTGGCAGGTCCATTGCCAGTTGTCTGCGCCCATCATGCAGGTTGCGATTGTTCTTTGCCTTGGTGACCAAGCCAAGACAAAACAAGGAAGATAACAATATGCAACAGCTCTTCAGACCCAGCAGGCTTGCCATGCTGGTCGCCCTTGCGGCTGCGCCCGCCTGGGCTCATGCCGCTTATCCCGCCTATAAATCCGGTACTGCCTACAAGGCTGGCGATATCGTCAGCAACGTCGGTGCCCTCTACGAGTGCAAAGAATTTCCCTATTCAGGCTGGTGCGGGGCATCCCCCTATCACTATGAGCCGGGGGTAGGTGTAGTCTGGGCAGATGCCTGGAAGCCCTATGGTGGCGAGGTGCCTCCTCCTGCACTCGGCGTAGCCATCAGCTCACCGGCTGCCGGTTCCAGCTTCAACGAAGGTACCAGCGTGGCGCTGGCGGTGAGCCTGAGCGGCCCGGTAACGGCCTTGGCCCGGGTGGAATATCTTATCGACGGCAAACTTGCTGCCACGGCCAGCGCCTCGCCCTGGGGCGCCAGCTGGAGTGCTGCGGGCGTTGGGGCGCACGCCCTGAAAGCGCGGGCGCTGGATAAGGATGGCAAGGTACTGAGCGAGGCGGATTCGAGCTTCAACGTTGCTGCAGTGGTAGCGCCAGAGGCGCCCAAGGTGAGCATCAGCAGCCCGGCCAGCGGTGCCAAGGTGACGCTGGGTCGCAGCGTGGCGGTGAGCGGCAATGTCACCGATGCCAACAACGATGTGGCCAAAGTCGAGCTGTTTGTCGATGGCAAGAAGGTAGGGGAAGACAATGCCACCCCCTGGCAGGTCAACTGGACACCCGATGCCAAGGGCAGTGCCGCCCTCAAGCTGGTTGCCACCGACAAGACCAATCTGGTCGGCGAGTCGGCGGCAGTGAACGTCACTGTCGAGGAGGCCGCGCTGCCACCATCCGGCGGCAACCTCTCCTGCGATATCCGCCAGATCTATCGTCCTGATGGCTACGAGTGCATGGGGGATGATCATGCCCGCCGGGTCATCGGCTACTTCACCTCCTGGCGCACCGGCAAGAATGGCCTGCCCGCCTATCTGGTGAGCGACATTCCGTGGAGCAAGATCACCCACATCAACTACGCCTTCGCGGCGGTGGACGAGCAGAGCCACACCATCAAGGTGGATGACTCGGCGACCAAGATGACCTGGGATGGCGTGCCGGGTGCCGAGATGGATCCGGAGTTCGCCTACAAGGGGCACTTCAACCTGCTGTCGAAGTTCAAGAAACAGTATCCGGACGTGAAAACCCTGATCTCGGTCGGCGGCTGGGCCGATACCCGCGGCTTCTACACCGCCACCACCAAGGGCGACTGCTCGGTCAACACCGATGGCATCAATGCGCTTGCCACGTCAGCGGTGAGTTTTATCCGTCAGTACGGTTTTGACGGGGTCGATATCGACTACGAATATCCCACCTCCATGAAGGATGCGGGCAATCCCAACGACTTCCCGCTCTCCAACCAGTGCCGCGGTAAGCTGTTTGCCAACTACAAGGTGATGATGCAGACCCTGCGCAGCAAGCTGGATGCGGCGGGCAGCGAGGATGGCCGCAAGTACATGCTGACCATCGCCTCGCCAGCTTCCGCCTATCTGCTGCGCGGCATGGAGAACTTCCAGGTCACCCAGTACCTCGACTACGTCAACCTGATGACCTACGACTTCCACGGTGCCTGGAACCACTTTGTCGGCCACAACGCCGCCCTGTTTGACAACAAGGCAGACGCCGAGCTGGCGCAGTGGGGCGTCTACACCCAGAAAGAGTTTGGCGGCATCGGCTACCTCAACGCAGCCTGGTCTGCTCACTACTTCCGTGGTGCGCTGGCGGCCGGCAAGATCAACGTGGGCGTACCCTATTACACCCGCGGTTGGCAGGGGGTCAGCGGTGGCACCCACGGTCTGGGTGGCAAGGCTGCACTGCCGAGCCAGAGCAATTGCCAGCCGGGTACCGGTGGCGGCACCATTCCGTGCGGTAACGGGGCGGTCGGCATCGACAACATCTGGCACGATCTGGACAAGAACGGCAAGGAGATCGGCGGTGGCGCCGTCCCCATGTGGCATGCCAAGAACCTGGAGCACGCAGCCGATTTGGGGATCACCAGCATGCCGAGCTACGGTCAGGCCTGGGGTCTGGATCCCAACAACCCGGCCCACGTGATGCAGGGCAAGTATGTCCGTTACTACGACGACAAGGCTCATGCCCCCTGGCTGTGGAACGAGGAGAAAAAGGTGTTCCTCTCCACCGAGGATGAGGAGTCCATGGGTCACAAGCTCGACTACATCGTCAATCGTGGTCTGGGTGGCGTGATGTTCTGGGAGATGGCGGGTGATTACGCCTACGATCCGGTGAAAAAAGAGTACGGCATGGGGGATACCCTGACCACGCTCGCCTACGACAAGTTTGCCAAGGCGAGCAAGTACAACGCCAAGCAGAACGATCTGGCAGCTCCGGCGGCACAGCTCGACATCGCGGTGAGCCTCTCCGGCTTCAAGGAGGGTGATTCCAACTATCCGATCAACCCGACCCTGAAGCTTACCAACAACTCGACCCAGACCATTCCGAGCGGCGCCCGCATCGAGTTCCTGGTGCCAACCTCTACCTCTGACACCATCACCGACCAGAGCGGGATGGGGCTGAAAGTGGTGGAGAGCGGAGGCAACCAGAACTCCGATGGCATTGCCAACGAGAAGGATTTCCACAAGGTGGCTCTGACGCTGCCGACCTGGAAAGCCTGGACGCCGGGCAGCGATGTGGAAGTGGCGATGACCTACTATCTGCCGGCCGCTGGCGTGCCGAGTGGCATCCGTATCATCAGCGGCAGCCAGACCGCGGGTCTCAAGGCCGAGTTCCCGACCTTGCCGGAGGCCGTACTGGGCTCGGGCGGTGGTGAGGGCGGTACGACCTGCAGCAGCCAGAATATCAATCCGGCAGCCTATAAGGCTTACCCGACCTGGCCGCAAGGGGATCATGCCAACGCAGGCGATCGCATCACCCACAACAAGGTGGTGTGGCAGGCCAACTGGTGGACCAGCAGTGAACCCAAGACCACCGATGGCAGCTGGAAGTCTGTCTGTAGTTATTGATTTTTAAATCAAGGAGATAAGTGAGGCTTAGGCCTCACTTTTTTTATCTGCATGGTCGATCTGGTTGAAAATGCGTCTGCCTTTCCTGGCAGGCAGCCTCTATAATAGAAGTCGATTAATAATCAGATGGATGTCAGCATATGGCGAGTATATTGGATTCAGTTGATCAACGAACCCAGCTGGTAGGGGAAAACCGCCTGGAGTTGTTGATGTTCCGTCTCGGCACCCGCCAGATGTTTGCCATCAACGTCTTCAAGGTGCGAGAAGTGGTCAAGCTGCCGCACCTCAACAAGATGCCGGGCTCTCACCACAATATCAGCGGGGTAGCCAATATCCGCGGCACCTCGATCCCGGTGATCAATCTGCGCAGCGCCATCGGCATGCGTCCCATGCCGGTCGATAGCGAATCCAACCTCATCATCACCGAATACAACCGCACCATTCAGGGCTTTCTGGTGGGCCAGGTAGCCAACATCGTCAACATGACCTGGAAGGATATCCTGCCGCCGCCGCGCTCGGCCGGGCGCGCCAACTATCTCACCGCCATTACTCGCATTCCGGAAGACGGGGTGGATCAGATTGTCGAGATCATCGATGTGGAGAAGGTGCTGGCGGAGATCATCACCTACGACATCAGCATCTCCGAAGAGGTGCTGGATCGGGATATTCTGCCCGAGATGCATGGCCGCAAGGTGCTTATCGTCGATGACTCCAGCACAGCCCGCAATCAGGTACGCGAGACGCTGGGGCAGCTGGGGCTCGAGGTTATCGAGTGTCAGGACGGCTTGCAGGCACTGACCCTGCTCAAAGGGTGGTGCGATGCCGGCAAGAAGGTGACCAACGAGATCCTGTTGATGATCACCGATGCGGAGATGCCGGAGATGGATGGCTACCGCCTGACCCACGAAGTGCGCAGCGATCCGCGCATGGCCGATCTCTTCATCACCCTCAACACCTCCCTGAGCGGCAACTTCAACGAAGCCATGGTCAAGAAGGTGGGGTGTGACCGCTTTATCTCCAAATTCCAGCCCGACCTGCTGGTCGGCGTGGCGCAGGAGCGGTTGCGTCAGGTTCTCGAAAAGTAACCCGCCATACAGTTTGCAATAAAAAACATCCCGCCTCGGCGGGATGTTTTTTATCTGCCGTCGT
>NZ_JBFODV010000257.1:0-14435 GCF_040908495.1 Aeromonas sp. R1-1
GAAGCGGCCGGTTATCCGCTGCCCGCCATCGTGCCGGTGGATCTGAAAGGGGCCACCGCCGCCCACTACCGCGGCATGGCAGAAACTTTCGCCCAGCAGTTTGGCCGCCTCGATGGCGTGCTGTTCAACGCCGGTCTGCTCGGCACCCTCTCTCCGTTTGAACATATTCAGGAGAAGGAGTGGGACGAGGTGATGCAGGTCAACGTCAAATCGGAATTCCTGCTGACCCAGGCGCTGCTGCCGCTGCTGCGCCAGACCGCCAAGGCGCAGGGCGACGCCTCCATCGTCTACACCTCCTCCAGCGTGGGACGCAAAGGGCGCGCCTACTGGGGCACCTATGCTATCTCCAAATTTGCCATCGAGGGGATGATGGAAGTGCTGGCCGACGAGCTGGAGAACACCGGTGTGCGGGTCAATACCCTCAATCCGGGCGGTACCCGTACCAAGATGCGCGCCAGCGCCTTCCCGGCGGAAGATCCCATGAACCTCAAGACTCCGGCCGACCTGATGCCGCTCTACCTCTACCTGATGGGGTCGGACAGCCGCGGCAAAACCGGCCAGACCTTTGTGGCTCAGCCAAAATAAACAGGCGGCTCAGCCCAAATAAATCAATAAAATACCCAGAGTGTTGTGCGGCAGGGGTTAAATTGAATAGGGGGCACAGGCTCCCTGTTCGAACCACTGACCATCCTATCTCCAATCAGGTTGAACTATGTTTCGTCCCAAGAGCACGTTTGAGCAATGGCGGATCTTTCAGGCGGTGGTCGACTGCGGCGGCTACGCCCAGGCGGCCGAGGCGCTGAACAAGAGCCAGTCCTCCCTCAATCATGCGGTTGCGAAGTTGCAGCAGAGTCTGGGGGTGCCCTTGCTGGAGGTGCGCGGCCGCAAGGCGGTGCTGACCCCGGCGGGCGAGATCTTCCTCAAGCGGGCCCGTCAGTTGAGCCAACAGGTGGAAGAGCTGGAAAATCTGGCCAACAACCTGGAGCGGCAGTGGGAGCCGCAGATCAACCTCTATGTCTCGGCGCTGCAGCCAAGGGATCGCCTCTATCGGGCGCTGGCCAGCTTCTATCCCCGCAGTCGGGGTTGCCGGGTCAACCTGCACGAACGCATTCACTGCCACTTCAACGCCCTGCAACCGGGGGATCTGATGCTCTCCGAGCACCTGCCCGGCGATCGCACCGGTCTGCTGCTGGACGAGGTGTGCCTGCTGCCCCTCTGCGCCGCCAGCCATCCGCTGGCACAGGAGGAGGGGGCCATCCGCAGCGATGTGCTGACCGGCCACAACCAGATCAGCCTGCATCCCCCCATTCACCGCTCGGTGGACTGGAACGATGCGGATGACACCGGCTGGAAGGCGACCCACTACCACGAAGTGCTCGCCATGCTGCGCCTTGGCCTCGGCTATGCCTGGCTGCCGCGCCATCTGGTAGAGCGGGAACTGGCGGAAGGGTCACTCATACAGCTGGATCTGGAGAGCGGCAACGAGCGCCACCTCTACACCTATCTGCTGACCCTCTCCCCCGAATCCCTCGGCCCCGCGACCGAGCTGCTGCTGCGCTGCCTGCGCAACGAATATCAGGGCGAATCAGCGCCGCTCCCGCACGCCCAGCCCCGGCACGACAAATAACAGCCAGCCCCCAGTCAGACGTTGGGCACCCGCCAGCTGGCGGCCAGTGCCACCAGTGCCAATCCCAACGCCACCATAAAGACCCCGTGGAAACTCCACACCTCCGCCACCACTCCGGCGATGGCCCCTGCCATGATGGAGCCGGTGCGGATGCTGTTGGCAAACAGGGTAGTCGCCACCCCGGCCCGCCCCGGCATCAGATCCTGAAAGTAAGACATGCCGATCCCCGCCACGATACCGATGAAGATGGCGTTGAACAGCTGCAAGGCGATCAGGGCGTATTGGTCGGTGAGGGTCACCAGACCTGTGTAAAAGGCCGCGCCAGCCAGCACCGCCAACAACATCATGGGGCGCTTGCCAAAGCGGGCCGTGTAGTAACCCGCCAACAGCATGAAGGGGATCTCCAGCGCCGCTGCCGTGCCCATCAGGATACCGGCAAGCTTCTCATCCAACCCCAGTTCGCGGGTGATGTAGAGCGGCATATTGATGAGGTACATGCTGTTGCAGTTCCACATCAGGGTGGAGGCGACAAAGAGCGCCCGCACCGCCGGATCCCGCCAGCTGCTGACCCGCTCGATCTCTTCAGCCAGCTTGGGCAGTGGCAGAGAGGGCAGCCAGCGCCACACCACCAGCGCGCAGAGCAGGTAGGCCAGTGCCGAGGCCAGGTACATCAGCTCAAAACCGTAGCCGATGGCCAGCGCGAAGGCGATGGGCGGGCCTATGACCCAGGCCAGCGAAAACTGGGCCCGCATCACCGAGCTGAACATATCCGCCCGCCGGTTGCGGCTGTCGGAGTACTCCCGCGCCAGCGCAAACAACTGGGGGCTGGCTGTGGCCGCCAGCGCAGCCAGCATGACCCCCAGACTCGCCAGCAACCAGTAGTTGCGGTTCCAGGCAAACAGCAAGGAGAGCGCCACCCCGGCAAAGCAGCAGCGCAGGATCAGTCGCTTGCGATCCCCCTTGTTGTCGGAGCGATGACCCAACCACTGGCTGACCAGAATGCCCACCACAGCATTGATGGTATAGAAGAGCCCGACCAGAAAGGGGCGCACCTGCACCTCCTCGGCCAGAAACAGACTTAAGGTAGGCACCTGCAATGCCACCGCGACGCCGGTCATAAAGGTCACGGCAAGAAACGAAAGAGAGACGGGGTCCGGGCGTTTGACCGCCGCTATCGACAAGCTCATAGGGTTACCACTGGTTGGAGGGACGATACGGGCTAACGGGCGGCAGCCGTATGAAAATTCGGCGCCTATCTTATGTCACTATCAAGAGCGGGCTCAAGGATGGCATAAGCGGGTGTGCGCCTTGCGAGGGAGGCCGCGACCCCGTAGAGTGAAAGCCCATCCTGCCAGCACAAGGAGTTCGCATGTTTGATTTTGATCAGGAAGTAGACCGCAGTGGCACCATGAGCCTGAAATGGGACAAGTACAAGGGTCAGGATGTGCTGCCCATGTGGGTTGCCGATACCGACTTTGTCTCCCCCCCGTCCGTGATTGAGGCGTTGACCAAACGGGTCGCCCACGGCATTTTCGGCTATTCACGCCCCTCGCCGCGCCTGATCGAACTCATTATCGAACGGATGGCGACCCGCTATGGCTGGGCCATCGAGCCCGAATGGCTGGTGTTCCTGCCGGGCGTGGTGCCGGGGCTCAACCTTGCCTGCAAGGCGTGGAGCCAGCATGGCCGCGGCATCATCACCCCCAAGCCGGTCTACTACCCCTTCCTGCAGGCGCCGGGCTTCAATGATCGCCCCCTGCTCACCGTGCCGATGATTGAAGAAGCCGGTCGCTGGGTGCTGGATCTGGCAGAGCTTGAGCGTCAGGCCCCCGCTGCAGATCTGCTGCTGCTCTGCAACCCTCACAACCCGGGCGGCACCATCTTCACCCGTGACGAGCTGCTGGCCATCGATGCCATCGCTGCGCGCCACAATCTGGTGATCTGCTCCGATGAAATCCACTGCGATCTGCTGCTGGATAAGAATGCCCGCCACATTCCCTACGGCGCCATCAGTGCACAAGCAGCCGAGCGCTGCGCGGTGATGATGGCCCCGAGCAAGACCTTCAATATCGCTGGTCTCTGCTGCTCCTTCGCCATTATCCCCAACGCCCGTCTGCGCTTCAGGCTGCAACAGGCGATGCGCGGCATCAGCGCCGACGTCAACCTGCTGGGCTTTGTCGCCGCCGAAGCGGCCTATGAGGGTGGCGAACAGTGGCTGACCGAGCAACTCGACTATCTGGCGGCCAATCTGGCCCTGATCCAGCAAGCGGTTGCCCGCTGGCCCGGCGTCAAGCTGGCCAACCATCAAGCGACGTATCTGGCCTGGATTGATGTGAGCGCCCTTGGCCTTGCCGATCCCATCGCCTTCTTCGAGCAGGCCGGCGTTGGTCTCTCCCCCGGCGCCCAGTTTGGCGACGGTCAGTTCGTGCGGCTCAACTTCGGCTGCACCAGGGCACGACTGACCGACGCGCTGGCGCGGATGGAGCGGGCAATCCTCAACCACAACAAGCCCTGATCAGCCAGCAACGGGATGGGCAAGCCCCATCCCTTTTACCCTGTGTCATCAGCCAGCGGTCAACTCAGTCAACGGTCAATTATGTCTCTACGGATCTTGCATCACCTTCTGCTTCCCCTCTGTGCACTCTCTGCGCTGCTCCCCTTTGGCAGCCAGGCGCTGACTATCGGAACGGGCCCGCTTAATGGGGTCTACTACCCGACCGGTGGCGCCATCTGCCGGGTGCTCAATGCCGGCCATGCCCTGCATGGGGACAGCTGCACCGTGCAGAGCACCCGTGGCTCGATGGCCAACCTCAAGGCACTCGACGAGGGGGACGTACAGCTGGCGCTGGTACAATCCGATGTGTTGCACCACGCCCTGCATGGCACCGGCCCCTTCAGCGGGCAGGGGGCCAACAATGAGCTGCGCAGCCTGTTTCGCCTCTATCAGGAGTCGTTGACCCTGCTGGCCGCACCCAATAGCGGCATCACCACCCTGGCAGATATCGAAGGGAAGCGGGTTTATCCCGGCAACAACGGCGCCGGTGAACAGATCACCAGCCAGGCCCTGATGGCAGCCATGGGATGGCAACCCGGGCAGTTTGCAGCCTATCAGCTCAAGTCGGACAGCGAACCGCTGGAAGGGCTGTGCGATGGCTCGCTGGATGCCGCGTTTGTGGTTGCCGGTCACCCCAGTCTGGCGGTCGGCGATCTGATCAGCCGCTGCAAGGTGCGCCTCATCCCCATCGAAGGGGAGCAGATCGACACGCTGCTCAAGCAACACCCCTACTACCAGCGCAGCCGCATCGCTGCCAACCTCTATCCGGGGCAGACCACCGCTATCAACAATATCGGGATGAGTGCCGAACTGGTGGCGCTGGCCAGCCTGCCGGACCCCATCGTCCGAACCGTGCGCGATACCCTGCTGGCCCGGGTCAAACAGTTCAGTCGGCTGCATCCCGCCCTGAGCAAGGTGACGCCCGCGCAGTTGCAGGCGCAAACCGAGCTGCCCCTCCATGCGGGGATGTCGGATCAACCGCCAGCCCCCTTGCCACTGACCCCCGAGCAGTTAACCGCGGAACAGCTGACGCCGGAGCCGCTAACACCAGCGCCATCGGCCTCGGAGGCGGTGCCCACGACAGAGCAGGTGAGTGCCGCCAACGGGACGACTGCGCCCATTGAGGTGCCCTCCGACGCGACCGCCACCAGCAGTGCCGCAGTGGCGACAGAAGCCACAAAGGTTAATCCCTTGCCCGAAGAGGCGCTCGAGGTCACCTCCGAGCTCACTGCGCCAGCCACCGAGGGTGAGAGCGGGGCCCCTTCGGCCTCTGCCGCAGCGTCAACGGTTCCATCACCATCGGCTGCCGTGTCGATTCAGTTGCCACAGAGCGCCTCTGCGGCCACTGCGCTGCAAGAACAGGCAATCCAGCCTGCCAGCAGCGCAGTTGCTGACGAAACCCCACCGCAGGATAAGGCCGACACGTCACCCTCCCCTGCCACCAGCGCAGCCACACCGCTGCAACCCTGAGTGGTCAGCTCCCACAAACGCATCAGGGCAGCCTCGGCTGCCCTGATTATTGATATGCGCTCGATAGTGGCGCAATTGATGGCAGCACAGTCACCCCGAGGCCTGCTCACCTTGCCGCCCCGCTACGGCTCTATCACCCGGGTCAGATAGGGATTGGGCTTCTGGATCTCCTCCTCCACCCAGTGCAGCAACTGCTTGATGGCCCGAGACAACACCTGATTCTGGCGTACCACGTAACCCAGACTGGTACCGGGAAAATCGCCGAGGCTGGTGACCGGCGCGGTGAGGTTGAGGCGCGGATGCAGGGAGAAGTCCGGCACGATGGCGACACCAAAGCCCGCCTCGGCCCAATCCAACTGGGCGTCCACGCTGCCAACCTCCATGATGCGGCAGGGGGGCAAGGCCAGCAGCGGCAGGGACGGGTCGATCAGCGCCCGGGTGCGGGTGTCGTGACCGAGCAGGATCAGGGTCGGCTCGTCGAGGGGATCGCTCTCTCCCGCCACCGCCCGCGCCTGCCAGCGGGCAAGGCCGTGGCCCAGCGCGCACCAGGTTACCTGTTGCAGCTCGGTATAGAAGAGCGGTTCGCTGCGCTTTTGCGCCATGACAAAACCCAGATCCGCCTTGCCCGCCTTGACCAGCTCGGCGGCCTGATCCGAAGTGGTGTTGAACAGAGTGAGGTCGATGCCGGGGAACTCCCGCTTGAAGCGCTGGAACGGCTGGATAAGCAGCAGGCGGGAGATAATGTCGCTGGCGGCGATGGCCAGCGTCCCCTGACTCAGCTGGTTGAGGGCATTGAGATCGGACTGGCAGAGCTGCAACTCGGCGATGGTGCGCTCGGCGCTTTGCAGTAGCCGCTCCCCCGCCTGCGTCAGGCGAAACGGACTGCGCTCGATCAGCCGCACCCGGGTCGCCTGCTCCAGCCGTTTGATATGCAGGCTGACATTGGGTTGGGTCATGTGCAGCTCGGTGGCGGTCTGACCAAAATGTTGCAATCGGGCCAGAGTGACAAAGGTTTGCAGCCAGTGAATATCCAGCATAAGAGTCCCTCAACCCGCGAGGTGCGGGGCTTGTCAGGCAAAATCGAGCAGTTTGCCGCTTAATTGGCCATAATTATATGGTTCTCTTATCGGAATTATAAAGATAATTAATTTTTCTAATCCGCATCAGGCTCCTAGGATGGACGCCTAACGTCTTAGGAGAAAGAGTCATGTCGTCTATCGTAGTCGTAGGTGCTAACTGGGGTGATGAAGGCAAAGGCCGCATCGTGGATTATCTGGCAGGTCAAGCTGGCGCCAGCATTCGCTTCCAGGGCGGCAACAACGCTGGCCACACCGTGGTCAACGACCTTGGCACCTTCAAGCTGCACCAGGTTCCGAGTGGCGTATTCAACCCGGATTGCCTGGTTGTCCTCGGCCCGGGCATGGTGATCAGCCCCGAAAAACTGACCGTCGAGCTCGAGGAAGTCAAAGCCTCCGGCGTGACTCCGAAGCTGGCCATCTCTGACCGCGCAACCCTGTGCCTGCCGCTGCACGCACTGGAAGATACCCTTGAAGAGCAACGTCTGGGTGACGGCGCCTATGGCTCCACCCGTCAGGGCATCGCTCCTGCCTACGGCGATCGCGTGATGAAGAAAGCGATCCTGGTTGGCTGGCTGAAACAGCCGGACGTGCTGGTCGAGCGCATCCAGTTCATGCTGGACTGGAAACTACCGCAGATGAAGGCTATCTACCCCTCCTTCGAATTCACCCAGACTGCCCAGGAAATGGCCGACTGGCTGCTGGAAGTCTCTGCACCGTGGATCGACGCCGTGTGCAACGTCAGCATGCCGCTGAAAGCGCTGCAGGCAGAAGGCAAGACCCTGCTGTTCGAAGCGCAGTTGGGCGCTGGCCGTGACCTGATCTACGGCGAATACCCCTGGGTAACCTCCTCCCACGTATCCGGCGCCTACGCCGGTATCGGTGGCGGTCTGCCGGGTCTGCGCCCGGAGCGCGTCATCGCTGTAGCCAAGGCATTCAGCTCCTCTGTCGGTACCGGCACTCTGCTGACCGCCATGGAGAACCAGGACGAGTTCCGCAAGATCACCAACGAGTTCGGTGCCACCACCGGCCGTCCCCGTGATGTCGGTTACTTCGACGCGGTCGCCACCAAGAACGGTGTCGAGCTGCAAGCCGCCACCGAAGTGGCCCTGACCAAGCTGGACTGCCTGACCGGTCTGCCGGATCTGAAGATCTGCGTGGCCTACGAAGGTGCCCACACCGAGAACCCGATTTGGCCGCAAACTGCCGCCCTGAAGCCGGTTTACGAGCAGATGGAAAGCTGGAGCGAAGACATCACCGGCTGCCGCACCTTCGAAGAGCTGCCCAAAGCGGCCCAGCAGTACGTGCTGCGTATCGAAGAGCTGCTCGGCGTACCGGTTCCGATGGTTTCCGTCGGCCCGGGCCGTGACGAGATGATCCTGCGCTAAGCCGCACCTCTCATCGTCAAACAAAAAACCGGCATCCCTGATGCCGGTTTTTTTATGGCTGCCGTTTACCTTCTTGCCATAAAATCACCCAAAGGCTCAATTAACTCACCAATCGACCTCACATTGAGCCGTTCTGCAATAACATTCTACCCTGCCCTCGTTAAAGTGAACCCGTTACCACACGAGGAGTCACCCGATGAAATTGCTCAAACAGAGTGCCTTGTTGCCACTGCTCTGCCTGACGGCCATGCCAGCCTTTGCCATGACCCTGAAGAGCGCGGATATTCACGAAGGCCAGCTGATGGCCAAACAGTTCAGCTTCAACGGCTTTGGCTGCAGCGGCGACAACCACTCGCCCCAACTTAGCTGGCATGATCTGCCGGCTGGCACCAAAAGCGTTGCCATCACCGCCTATGACCCCGATGCCCCCACCGGCAGCGGCTGGTGGCACTGGCTGGTGGTTAACCTGCCTGCCACCCAGAGCGAACTAGCCAGCAATGCCTCCGGCAAGCTCAAGCAGGGATTGGAGATCCGCACCGACTTTGGCAACCAGGGTTACGGCGGCCCCTGCCCGCCCGCAGGTCACGTCATGCACCGCTATCAGTTCACCGCCTGGGCCCTGCCCCATGATCTCGAGGTGAAGGCTGATACCCCGCCCGCTATGGTAGGCTACATGCTCAACAGCATGGCGCTCGGCAAAGCCACCCTGACCGCCACCTTCGTCACCCCCTAGGAGCCAACCGGATGAGCACTCCCCTGCTGCAACAGAGCCACTATCTCGGGATCCGCCAGCAGCCCCTGCACCGGGTGCTCATCTATGCCCCGACCCTCATCTGGGTCACCCAGGGGAGCAAGCAACTGTGGTGGCGCGAGCGACGTCTATCGTTTGACAGGGAGCGGTGGCTGCTGATCCCGGCAGGCCACCAGCTCACCTTCGTCAATCAGCCGGAGCATGGCAAGTTTCGCTCCCACGCCATCACGCTGCTCACTCCGCCGCCACCAGAATGGCTGGCCGAGTCAGCCCCTTCCCACGCTGATCTGGAGGAACCCGCTGTCAAGGTCACCCCCGGGCTCGCCTTCTGCTTTGAGCTCATCAGCACCATGGCCGAACGGGGGCTGAGCAAGGCGACCCAGGCCGAACTGCTGCGCGGCTTCTATGCCGAGCTGCGGGCCGCCAACGCCCTCGGGTTGCTCTTTCCCGCCAGCACCATGACCCTCGCAGAGCGGCTGGCCCGCTACCTGGCGGTGGAACCCGGCATCGACCACACCCTGGAGGCGGTGGCCCCCCACTTCTCCATGAGCCGCGCCTCCATGGTGCGCAAGCTGGCCGCCGAAGGTCGCAGCTTTCGCCAGTTGCTGGCTCAGGTACGTATGAGCCACGCCCTCAACCTGTTGCAACAGGGCCTGACCCCGCTGGAGGTCGCCCTCGCCTGCGGTTATGACTCCCCCAGTCGCTTTGCCGCCCGCTTCAAACAGGAGTTTGGCCTGACGCCCCACCAATACCTGCACACCTGCCCTGCCAGATTGGCGAGCAACGAGAAGTAAAATATTACTTAAAGACCATTCTATGTAACCTGATGTAACCCGGTGATCCCGCTCACATTGCCGCCTCTTTAGAGTGTGATCTCGCGCCAACGCTCCCTTTCCCCTTGCCATACAATGGCTACCGAACACCTTTTCACTAAAAATAAGCGTAAAAAATCTTCCTTTTAACCTACATAAACGGAATTGGAGCGAGCAATGTTTCGTAAAACTTTACTCTCGGTAGCCCTAGGCACCGCCCTGTTCGGACTGACCGCCTGCAACGATAACCAGACAGAGAGCAGCACAGTCGCCAAACCGGAGCAGGCCATCCAGTACAAGGACGTTATCGACCGTCGGGGAACACCGACCCAATTCCGCGACTTTGACAGCTACTCCAACCTCAAATACAACCCGCTGCTCGATCTGGGGGCATGGCACGGTTTCCTGCTGCCTGCCAGCGACAAGGAGTGGGGGGGCTTTACCGGCCCCATGGTCATCTCCGAGGAGTACAGCCTCTTCTTTGCCAGCGAGCTGGACAAGCTCACCCTGAGCGATGCGAGCGGCCGCCCGTTCCCGCTCACCAGCGCCCGCAAGCAGGAGGTGTACGCCATTCCCGGTGCGCTGGTGCAACGCTTCGAGTTCGAGCCCTTCACGCTGGAGCTGGAGCTGCGTTATGGCGATGCCCGCACCGCCCTTATCCGCACCCGACTCATCAACCAGACCGATGCACCGCTCACCCTCAACCTCAACTGGCAGGGCGAGTTGCTCAATCAATGGGATGCCAAGGATACGATTGCCAGCAAATATCCAGGCTGGACACGCACCATCAGCGAGAGCGACAAAGGAATCGAATTCCAGTTCGGTAAACTGCGCAGCACCTGGAACATCATGCAGAGCGGCAGCGCCCGCTATCGAATCGACCGCACCCTGCCAAGTCGCACCACCCTCGACCAGAAGACACTGGGCTACCAAAGCGACGCCAGCATTACCCTGGCCGCCAAGGGGAGCGAGGATATCTACACCCTGCAGAGCTATCTCCACTCCGCAGATGACGCCAGCCGCCATCAGCAGAGCCGTCAGGCCCTGATGGCCGACCCGGCCAGCTATTTTGCCGACTCCATCCGCCGCTGGGAGGGCTACCTTGCCAAGGGTCTCTCCAATCAGGGGATCCCCGAGTCGGAGCGTCGCATCGCCGTCAAGGCGATGGAGACCCTCAACGGCAACTGGCGCTCCCCGGCTGGCGCCATCCTCCACGACGGGGTAACCCCCTCCAATACCGCACGCTTGTTCGACGGCGTCTGGGCCTGGGATAGCTGGAAGCACGCCTATGCCATGGCACACTTCAACCCGGAGGTAGCCAAGAACAACGTGCGCGCCATGTATGACTATCAGGTACAGCCGGATGATCCGGTGCGACCACAGGATGCGGGCATGGTGATCGACGCCGTCTTCTACAACAAGCTGGCGGATCGCGGTGGCGATGGCGGCAACTGGAACGAGCGCGACACCAAGCCGCCCCTTTCCGCCTGGGCCATCTGGGAAATCTACAGCGCTACCAAGGACAAGGCCTTTATCGCCGAGATGTATCCCAAGCTGCAGGCCTACCACGACTGGTGGTACCGCGCGCGGGACAACAACCGCAACGGCATCATCGAATATGGCGCCACCAAGCATGTGGAGCACAACGACGAGTACGGCAATATTACCTTCAAGGTGCAGTACTCCAACGGTATTCCCGCCGGGCTGGATCTCTCAAGCTGTACCAGTGAGGGGGATGGCTGGTATGCCTGCGCCGGTATGCCGCTCTATCAACAGGTGTTGAACGTGGGCGGGTACAGCGACATGGATATCGGTGCCCAGCACGGCGCCGGTTGGGAGTCCGGCATGGACAACGCCGCCCGCTTCGGCTTTATCGAACCGGGCCAGCTGCAACGCTATGCCGACAAGACCTATGGCGGAGATTTGGCCAAGGCACGTCAGGACTGGAACGTCGCCTTCTTTGAAAACCATCAGGACAATGGCGATTTGATCGGTTTCTCCATCGATCAGGAGTCAGTGGAGCTCAACGCCTTCCTCGCCAAAGAGAAACGCATTCTGGCAGACATGGCCGACCTACTTGGCAAGCCGAACGACGCGAGCCGCTACCGCGATGGCGCGACCCAGCTGGCTGGTTACATCAACAGTTGCATGTTCGATGAGGCATCAGGCTTCTATTACGATCGTCAGATTGCTCAGGGGGATGTTGCTGACGGCAACGGCTGCGTCGGCAAATTGCTGACCGCCCGCGGCCGTGGCCCGGAAGGGTGGAGCCCGCTCTGGGCAGAGGTCGCCGACAAGGAGAAAGCAGCACGGGTGCGCGAGGTCATGCTCAACGCCCAGGAGTTCAACACAAAGATCCCGCTGGGCACAGCCGCGCTGACCAACCCGGCCTACGACCCCAATATCTACTGGCGCGGCCGGGTATGGCTCGATCAGTTCTACTTCGGGGTGAAGGGGCTCGAAAACTACGGCTATCGCAGCGATGCCGAGGCACTGGTCAACAAGCTGTTCAACAATGCCGAAGGACTGGCGGGCAGCGGCCCCATCCGCGAAAACTACAATCCGGAGACCGGCGCCATGCAGGGGGCCAGCAACTTCAGCTGGAGCTCGGCCCACCTCTATATGCTCTATCGCAACTTCCTGAAACCACAGGCGTAAGCTTGCTCCACCATGCAAAAGGCCTCCGGATGGAGGCCTTTCTGTTTTCACTCAAGTGGCACTCACACAATACCCGCCACGCGGCGGGTACGGGCTCGTCTTAGCCGTTCGTGAGCGGCAGAGAGAGGCGTTTGGCCAGTGCCTGGAAGTGCTGGCTCACCTCAGCCCCGAACAGGGGGTCGCCAATGGCGCGGTTCTGCCAGTTTTGCTCCAGATGACGCCAGTCATCCTCGGTCAGGGAATCACGCAGATGGGGGAAGATCACCCCCTCTTCATAGTTCATGTGTGCCTCTTGCAGCTCCACGAAGCGCTCCAGCTTGGTAGTGAACTGATCGAGGGGGATCACCGCATCCATCAGGATCATCTCCACCATCTCCTTGAGATCGGCCCCGGCCTCCAGCAGCTTGACGTGCTCCTCCTGCAGGCGGTTGGCGACCTCCCCCTCCACCACCCGATATTTCAGGTAGTAGTCATAGATGAGGTCTTCCTTGGGATGGTGGTACTTGTCAGAGACCTCCCGCAGGTAGTCGATGACATCGCGCACCAGAAAATAGCTGATGGGCTCTTCGGCACGGATGGCTGCCAGCTTGTGCTTGAGCAGCTCCAAAAGTCGGGCGATGTTGAGATGGTCCTTGTGCAGACTGGATAACATGGGCACTCCTTGGCTCTGAATAAATCTTATGTCCCTGAGTATACGGTCATTTGTCGCCCGAACTTTGCACTCAATCAAGTGGGATGCAGACAGATTTCCACTCTATCGGACTCTTGTCCTGTTGTTCCAGCAAGCGATTGGTCTCGCTAAAGTGACCGCAACCGATGAAACCGCGGTGGGCAGAGAGGGGGCTCGGGTGCGGCGCGGTCAGCACATAGTGGCGCTGGCGGTCGATGAAACGTCCCTTCTTCTGGGCGTGGGCACCCCACAGCAGGAACACCACCCCCTGACAACTGGCATTGATCTGCTCGATGACCCGATCGGTAAAGGTCTCCCATCCCAGATGGGCGTGGGAATGGGCCTGACCGGCCTGCACCGTCAGCACGGTGTTGAGCAGCAAGACACCTTGTTTGGCCCAGGATTCGAGAAAGCCGTGATTGGGTGTGACGAAACCTGGCAGGTCACGCTGCATCTCTTTATAGATGTTGACCAGTGAGGGGGGCGTACGCACGCCGGGCAGAACGGAGAAGCAGAGACCGTGCGCCTGATTGGGGCCGTGGTAGGGATCCTGGCCCAGGATCACCACCTTGACCTGATCCAGCTCGGTCAGCTTGAAGGCATTGAACACATCGGTGGCTGGCGGGTAGATCACCTTGCCCGCTTCCCGCTCGGCTCTGACGGTTGCCAGCGTACTCTTGAAATAGTCCTGCTCTTTCTCAGAGCCAATCACATCACTCCAGGTCAGCACCCCGGCCTCCTCACTTGATACGGCGAAGGGCTCAGGATAGGGGGCCAGCCCGCAAGACGCAACCGTGGCTCACGCTTTCCAGAGCCTGGCGAGCCGCCCCGAGCGCTCCAGCTTGCGCAGGCCGGTATTGAACAGCAGCATCAGACGGCGCGCCTCGGGATCGGCCTTGCGCATCAGCAAGTATCCCGGTTGCGACCAGATGGGGTCGGCGGCACCGGTCAGTGACAGCGATTGGGGATGACGAACGAGCGCCTGCTGGAACAGAGTCTGTGCCACCTGCTCATCCATCACCAGATAGTGGATCCGCCCGTCAATCAGCTTGCCCATGCTCTGCTCATCGGAATCTGACCACTCGAGGGTGAGCCCGGCTTGGCGAGCGGCAAAACCATCGCCATAGAAATAGCCACGGGTCACCCCGACCGGCTCGTGTTTCAGCTCACCCAGATTGACCGCGGGCGTACCGGTCAGCATCATCAGGCGAGTGGTGAAATGGCCGAGCGAGGCGGAGAGATAGAAAAGCTGCTCCCGCTCGCGGGAGCGAAACCAAGGCATGGTGACCACATAGCGCCCCTCCAGAGTCAGTCGGTAAGCCTCGGCCCAGGAATAGAAGTGAAAGCTGACATCGAGCCCCTCTTCGGCAAAGGCCTGGCGCACCACCTCACAGAGAAAGCCCTGATTAGGCAACGACTCACTGATATA
>NZ_JBFODV010000258.1:0-3118 GCF_040908495.1 Aeromonas sp. R1-1
ATCTGCCGAGAGCACCGCATTCTCCGTTCGATCGGGCAGGGTCAGCTGGGTGGTCTGGCTGGCGGCCAGGGCGGCAATTGCCGGACGGGGATCCAACAACGCCTTGAGGGCCGCCACCCCCTTCTGAGCGGCATAGGCGGTCAAATACTCCTCTTCTGCTGCCACCACCTTGCCCTGGGTGCGGGCGTCCTTGATCAAGGTTGCGGCATCCGTGGTCTCGACCTTGGCGCTCAAGGTGGCCACTTCCGTCACCAGGGCGTTATAGGTCTCCACCGGTACATACTTGGCCAGGTCAATCTGGCCACCCTGCCCTGTGGAGATGGTCGCCTTGAGCGCGGCCAGCGAGGTGCGCTCAGCAGTGAGAGCTGCCTCCAGCTCCGGGGCTTTCTTGGCGCTGGCCTGCAGGGTATCCAGAGCAGCCAGAGCGGCAGTCCCCTGCTCGGCGGTAAACTGGCCATCGGCACCCGGCTGGATGCCGAGTTTGCCGAGCAGCGCGATCAGGTGTTCGTTCATGGATTTCTCCTGTTGTGCAACATGGGATGAGGTGGCCAGCTGGCCGGGTTGGGTAGACATAAGGCTTGATGCTGGTAACGCACTCAAAGCGGCAAGCGCCTGCATGCCCACCACACCGGGATCATTGGTGATGGCAGTCATCCGCAGTTCCAGCGGGCGGCCGAGGGCGTCATAGGGAAAGACGGCAGAAAGGAATCGGTACTCTTTGGCAGCCACCAGGGCGGCAGCCCGCTCCGTCCAGCGCGGCTTGATAAAGAGCCCCTGCCCTTCGCGCCATGCAATCTCGTCACTGTTGTACCAACCGGCCGCAGGGGCTGGCTGGCCGTTCTGGTCAGTCTTGAGGGTCTGGTGGTCGTAATCGATCAGGATGTCTTGCCCAAGCGCTTTGGCACGGGCAATCAGGGCTGCAGCGATCTGCCCGTCCAGTTGCCAATGGCCACTCGCCACATCGAACGGACGACCATCACGGGCCTTGAACGGGCCGACCGGCAGCAGCTGGTACCAGCCATCGCCTTGGGGGGTGAGCTGCGCATCGAGCACCGCCAGCCGCTCCCCGCTGACGGGGTTGGCTTGGAGGGTCGCCACGAAGGGCGCTGAGTATGGGGTCTTGGATATGTTCATGCCGCCATAGTGCGGCGGCATGAAGGGGGATGGGGTTTATGGTGGGTTAAAGCTTATTCGTCACCCGATTTTTCATTCTGCTTTCGTCCAGTAATAAATATGTATGCTAAGCCTGTCATCGTACCGCCAGCCAGCAAGCTGCCAGACCATGTAAAATCTTTACTAATCAACCAAACCGAGCTGACCAGCGTGAACATACAAATAATAAAAGCAAAAATCTGACCTAAGCGTTCATTCCATATTGACGCTGTCACAGAACGACTTTCAATATCGATCCGATGTCCCTGCTGCCTCTCCGTCAGACTAACAATTCTATCTGCAAATCCTGGACAGATATCCTCATATTGAGCGAGCATAGCTGGTGGTGGAAGTGGGCCTTGAAAAGCACTGACCTGGCGCACCATTCTAGGGATATTTTCTGACGGCTCTTTTTCAACTCGACTAGCAACCTCTTGCATTAAAAGAGGTTCGGGAATTTCTCTTAGAATCAATTGAATCGCTTCGAGATCTCTCTGTTCCGCTTCAGCTGCCACCTCAGCGTCGACTTCAGTACAAGTATGCGTTTGGCCATCATTAGAATTATCGACAGGAACACGTTCATCAGACATATCCTTTGAAAAATCAATGTCCCCATCACGTTCTACTTGTTGTAGATTGTCAACCTTATCCAAAGCTATTCGTCTCCCTTCTCGATTTTTGTCAACTCTATACTTTTAATTGTGTCTTTTAGGTCTTTCCCTGTATTAGACCAATCAGATGCCAACGCATCAATATCGTTATTTAATGATAAATGTTTCAAATGGCGGAATAGTGATCCAGCAGGCAGAACATTAAACGAATTGATTGCATTTTTCGTCGACTCAAGAATGTTTGAACTTTTTAATAAATACGAAGATTTATTTATAAAATCCATATGTCGTGAATATACTGAAGTTTTCATTTCTATGTTTGAAATCAACTTCCAGTATTCATCGGACAAGCCTAAGGCAGTGATTCGAGCTGTTGCCTTATTAACCTCATCTTTATATTTAAGACTGTTCCAGTGTTTTATAATTGAGCGCAAGTTGTCACTATCTTTCAATGCCAACTCAGGCAAACTTGCACCAGCAGCCTCTAGAGCGTCATTACGCTTACGTTGAATATCGATCAGGCTTGCACCAGCCTCTAACAAAGCCTCCTTATGCTTCTGCTGCAAATCAATCAAACTTGCGCCAGCAGCCTGTAGGGCTTCACTACGCTTATGGTGCATATCGGTCAGGCTTGCAGCAGCCTCCAGTAAAGAATCGTTATACTTGCGTTGCTGCTCTACAAAGCAAGCACTTGCATCCTGTAAGGCATTGCTATTAATCAATTTTTCCCAGCTCTCACTCGAAAGGCTCGTAGTGTCCTCACCTAACGAACTGGGCGCAGAGTGAGCCTCGTGGTTGGCATTGCCATGTTGAACATCATGTGTCGAATGCTCTTGACCTGACGTAGAAATCACGCTTGCTTCATTTCCTTTATCTTCATATGAGTTCGGTCCTTGAGGAGAAACAGTCAACTCTGATTCCAGCGAAGTATCTTTGATTTGACCTATTGGTTTTTTGAAATTCATACCATCCCCCTCCAACTTACTAGGGTTACATCATATACAGCCCTAGCATAAGGATGTGCCATACCTTATACATTACCACAAACACTGCTGTTTAAACCTGTTTAAGTGTACGTAAGACTACATGCTGATCCCTACCCAATGCACCTTATCATACTCATCACTTAGAGCTCTTAAAACGTGTTAAATTCACTTTGCTGATAGATACCCTTCAAGTGTCTCCAACACACTCTCTTTATCCCCTTCTGACAGCCCCAGAGCACGGCGCTCTGGCAGGTTGATCTCTGGGCGCCCGAACTGGTGGGCGGCACCGTATACCATGGGCGTGCCGAAGTAGAGGGTCTGGGGATCGACCTGATAGTCGAGGGTATCGCGCAGATCATCGTTCAGACG
>NZ_JBFODV010000259.1:0-4069 GCF_040908495.1 Aeromonas sp. R1-1
GCGCGGCTCGCCTTTATGCGCGGCCATAGCAATGATGCCCTGCTGGCCCAGCTGCTGGCCGAGGTGGCGGATCACGAGCTGGCGGCACGCCGCCTGCTGGCCGCCGAGCGGCAGATGGACGAGGCGGCGGTCTTTACCATCCACGGCTTCTGCCAGCGGATGCTCAAGCAGAATGCCTTCGAGTCGGGCGCCCTCTTTGAAACCGAATTTCTCACCGACGACAGCCAGCTCAGGCTGCAGGCGGTGAGCGACTACTGGCGCGCCGAGTTCTATCCGGTGGATAAAGCCCTCGCCAGCGCGGTGCGCGCGCTCTGGCCGAGCCCCGCCGCCCTGCTGCGGGAGATGGGCAGCTGGCTCGACAACAGCGAGCTGGAGATCCATCCCGCGCTGGGGGATGAGACCCTCGCCGCTCGCCATCAGGCAGCCATGAGTCGCATCGCGGCGGTGAAGAGCGAATGGCTGGCGCAGACGGACGAGATCCGCCGCCAGACCGACGGGCAAGTAAGCCGCTACACCGGCAAGAACTACGAAGGGTGGCTTGCCAAGATAGCTGACTGGGCACAGGACGAGGCCAGTGGCTACGCCATCCCCAAGGAGCTGGAGCGCTTTGGCCAGACGGTGCTGGAGGAGAACCTCAAGAAGGGGGGCGCTGTGCCGACCCTGCCGCTGTTCAGTCAGATAGACGAGTTGCTGGCGAGCCGCCCCGGTATTCGGGATCTGATCCTGCAACGGGCCGCCAAGGTGGTGCGTAGCCGGATGCAGGCCAGCAAGCGCCAAGCCCATCAGCTCTCGTTCGATGACCTGCTCAAAGATCTCGACGGGGCGCTCGGTTCCAGCCTTGGCGAGCGGCTCTGCGAGCGCATTCGCGCCACCTACCGGGTGGCAATGATCGATGAATTTCAGGATACCGATCCCCAGCAGTACCGCATCTTCCATCGCCTCTACGGCGGCCACACAGACACGGCGCTGTTGATGATCGGTGACCCCAAGCAGGCCATCTACGGCTTTCGCGGCGCCGACATCTTTACCTACATTCAGGCGCGGCGAAATGTGAGCGCCCACTACACCCTCGGGCGCAACTGGCGCTCCAGCAGTGCGCTGGTGGGGGCGGTCAACGGCCTGTTCGAGCGGGCGAAAGATCCCTTTATCTACGAGGCGGATATCCCCTTCCTGCCGGTGGAGGCGCAGGGCAAGAGCAAGGCGCTGCTGCTCGATGGCACCACCGCGCCCGTGCTCCAGTGCTGGCAGTTGACCGGCCAGCCCACCTTCAACCGGGGGGATTACCAGAGCAAGATGGCCCGCGCCACCGCCGCCGAGATCCACCGCCTGCTGACGCTGGCCCGCGAGGGCAAGGCGCTGATCGGCGACAAAGCGGTGAAGGCCGGGGATATCGCCGTGCTGGTGCGCACCGGCGCCGAGGGCAAGCTGGTGCAGCAGGAGCTGGCGCGCCTCGCCATCGCCTCCGTCTACCTGTCGAACCGCGAGAGTGTGCTGGAGCAGACGGAGGCGCGGGAGATTTTGCTGATTTTGCACGCCTGCCAGAACCCGAGTGAAGAGCGCAGCCTGCGGGCGGCGCTGGCGACCGGGTTGTTTGATCTCGACGCCAAGGCGCTCGATGGGCTGGCCAGCGACGAGCGGGCGTGGGAGAGCGCGGTGCAGGAGTTTATGGAGTACCGCAAGATCTGGCATCGCCGTGGCGTGCTGGCCATGCTGCGGGCCCTGCTGCACCGGCGCAATCTCGCCTCTTCGCTGTTGGCGAGCCCCTACGGCGAGCGGCGGCTGACCAACTTCCTCCATCTCGGCGAGCTGCTGCAACAGGTGAGCAGCGAGCTGGATGGGGAGTACGCCCTGCTGCGCTGGCTGGGGGAGGCGGTGAGCCGCCCCAACGGGCAGGATGCGGAGCAGGTACTGCGGCTCGAATCCGAGCGCAAGCTGGTGCAGATCGTCACCATCCACAAATCCAAGGGGCTGGAGTACCCGCTGGTGTTCCTGCCCTTTATCTGCAGCCACAGAACCGCCGAGACCCCGCTCTATCACGAAGCGGATGAGGCGGGCAATCGCACCATTCTCGATCTGACCGGCGCCGACTCGTCGCTCGCCGAAGCGGACAGGGAGCGCCTTGCCGAAGATTTGCGGCTGCTCTATGTGGCGCTGACCCGGGGCGTCTACGCCACCTGGCTGGGGCTGGCGCCGGTGCGGGCGGGTGCAGGCAAGTCGGAGAAGACCGACCTGCACCACACCGCCATCGGCTACCTGCTGCAAAAGGGTGAAGAGGGGGATGCACAGACGCTGGCGACCGCGCTGACCGAGCTGGCGCAGGCGCTGCCCGGGGTGGCCGTCGGTGAGCCCTCGCTCACCCGTCCAGCCCCGCTGCCGCCAGAGGAGGAGCAGTTGGGCGAGCCGCAGGTGCGCCACTTTAGCGGCTCCCTTGAGCGGGACTGGTGGATCAGCTCCTACTCCGGGCTGGCAGCGCAGGGTCACGGTCACAGCAAGGGGGTCTTGGCCAATCCCGGCTTCGATGACGAGGTCGTCACCGAGGCGGCTGCGCTGGCTTCCGAGCAACCGGACGAGGCACCCCAGCCCTCCATCTTCACCTTCCCGAAAGGGGCGCGCCCCGGCACCTTGCTGCACAGCCTGTTCGAGACCATCGACTTTCAGAGCGCCGGCGGTGACTCGCTGGCAGAGCATATCGCGAGTCTGTTGCTGCAAGACGGCTTCGACGAAAGCTGGGCACCGGTGCTGCAACAGCAGGTGGAGGCGGTGCTGGATACCCCGCTGGAAACAGGCTTTGGCGAGCCGGTGCGGCTGCGGGATCTGGCGCCCGAGCGCAAACAGGTGGAGCTGGAGTTCTTCCTGCCCATGGGGCGGGTGACGGCACCGGCGCTGACCGCGCTCTGCCAGCAGCACGACCCGCTATCGCGGGGCAACAAGCCGCTCAGCTTTGCCACAGTGCAGGGGATGCTCAAGGGCTTTATCGATCTGGTGTTCGAGTGGCAGGGGCGCTGGTATCTGCTCGACTACAAATCAAACCACCTCGGCATGAGCCCGGCCGATTACAGCCGTCCGGCGCTGGAGCAGGCGATGGCGGAACACCGCTACGACCTGCAATACCAGCTCTACTCGCTGGCGCTGCACCGGCTGCTCACCCTGCGCCTGCCGGGTTACGACTTCGAGCAGCACTTTGGCGGCGTTTTCTATCTGTTCCTGCGCGGCATGCCGCAGGGGGGCATTTTCCATACCCGCCCGCGCCGTGAACTGGTGCTGGGGCTGGATAAGTTGTTTAGCGAAGGCAGTGAGCCGTCAACAGCGGGATCCCAAGCATTGAACGAGGTAGAAGCATGAGCGGCACCATGATCAGCACCGCAACCAGCGCAATGATGGTTGAACGGTTGAAAACACTGGCGCTGGCTGGCCGCATCCGCCAGCTGGATCTGCAATTTGCCAGGCTGGTGGCCGACCTTGGCGGCAGCCCCGAGCTGGTGCTGGGGGCGGCGCTCACCTGCTTCGAGCTGGGGCGCGGCCATGTCTGCCTGCCGCTGGAGATGCTCATCGCCGGATCACTGCGGCCGTTCGGGCTGGATCCCCAGCAGAGCCGGGATCTGCTGGGGGATCTGGCTGATCCTGCCCGCTGGCCCGCCCTGTTTGCGGCAAGCCCGCTCGTGGGTACGGAACAGGATGAGGGGCTCGCCCCGCGCTGGCCGCTGCGGCTGTGGCACGGGCGGCTCTACCTCACCCGCTACCACGATTTTGAACTGGGGGTGGCCCGCCATCTGCGCGCTTTGAGTGAACGCGCCGAATGGCCGGAGATAGCCCCGGCCCTGTCGCGGCTGTTTGCCCGCGACTATGGGCTGGTGTTCGCTGCGCTGCTCAAGGCCCGCCTCGCCCCCGACTTCTCGGCCCGCCACTTTATCGAGAAGTACCTGGATCTGGTGTTCCCCAACGAGGTGGACTGGCCCGCCATCGAGGCACTGCTGGCCAGTGCCCAGGCGGCGAGCGACTTGAGCAAGCTGGATGCGCTGGTGCCCGAGGCGCTCTGCTGCAACGGCCAGAAGCTGGCGGCGGCCACCGC
>NZ_JBFODV010000026.1:0-2947 GCF_040908495.1 Aeromonas sp. R1-1
ATGTGGGCGAAGGCTTCCAGCCCGACGAAACACCAGAACATCACCGCCAGCGCGGTGGCCATAGGGGGCCACTCATCCGCGCTCGGCAGCGGCCGGGCCGCATCGCGCCAGCTCACCTCCCCCTTGAACCAGATCAGCAGGGTGAGCCCCAAAATGGCGAGCGCAATCAGCAGTTGCAGATTGCCGGAGGAGCGCGCCCCGCGCAGCCCCAGCAGAAAGACCCCGAGCAGGGTCAGCAGCTGGATGGCCCAGAGGGTCCACTCCCCCATCTCGAACAGGGCATGCCAGAAGCCGGCGGCAATCATCAGGGCGGCAGGCAGCCCCACCGGCAGCACAGCCAGAAAGAGGAAGGCGGAGAAGCGCTCAGCGCCGTTGCCAAAGGCGAGGCCAATCAGGTGCGGCGCACCGCCCGCATGGGGATAGCGACGACCGAGGCGAGCGAAGGTAAAAGCGATGGGCAGCACCAGCGCAATCAGCAGCAACCAGGCCCAGAGCGAGGCCCCGCCCGCCAGCGAGGCGGCTGTCGCCGGTACCACGAAGATCCCGGTGCCGAGCAGCGAGGTGGCGAGCAGCCCCATCCCCTGCCAGAGCCCGAGATCCTTTTTCAACCCAGACATATCCTTTTGTCCCGACTAGAAAAACATCCCGCCATGTTAGGCCTGCTCCGCCCCTTTGTTAAGCACGATGGTTAATCGCGGCTGCGAGAATATGCAGCCTTTTATTCGGGCTCGGGCCCAGCTTGCAGGGACTCGGCCAGAAAATCCCCCAGCAGGGTGATTTTGAGCACCTGCCGCCGCGCCGCCGGATAGATGAAGTAGAGGGTCTTGGCCGGGCTCTGATAGCGGCCAAGCAGCGGCAGCAGACGCCCCGCAGCGATATGCTCACGCACCTGTTCGGCTGGCTGCAAGGTGATGCCAGCCCCCGAGAGCGCAGCCGTCAACAAGGCTGGCCAGTGATTGATGCGCAGGCGCGAGGCGACCCGCACCTCCTCGCTCTGACCATCCTCGCCAACAAACTGCCAGCGCTCATGCTCCCCCCAGTTGCCGTGCAGACACTGGTGGCGAGCGAGATCGGCCGGATGACGGGGCACGCCGTGGCGATTGAGGTAGTCGGGGGCAGCGCAGAGGCGGTAGTGCTGGGTCAGCAGCGGACGGGCAATAAGTGCCTCATCCTGCGGGCGCAGGGTGCGGATGGCGGCATCGAACCCCTCCTCCACCAGATCGACCCAGCGCGGAGTAAGCTGCAGATCCAGATCCAGCTTGGGGTAGCGGTCGAGAAAAGCGGGCAGCAGCGGCACCAGCCGGTGGTGGCCAAAGCTGAGGGGAGCGGCGATGCGCAGCCGTCCGGCCGGCTCGGCCAGCAGGTTCTGGGTGAGCGACTCGGTCAGTGCCAGCTCCTCCAGCACCCGCTGGCAGCGAGCCAAAAACAGCTGGCCCAGTTCGGTGAGGGTCTGCTGGCGGGTGGTCTTGTGAAACAGCTTGCCCCCCAGCCACTGCTCCAGCCCCAGCACATGCTTGCCCACCATCTGGGCGCTGATCCCCTCTTCGCTCGCCACCGCGCTGTAGGAGCCGAGATCCACCACCCGGGTGAAGATACGCATGCTGGTCAATCGGTCCACAACCCCTCCTTTTTGCCCGTTTCAAGGCCGTTTGGCCCGCGACAAGGGCCCTAATTCACAACCAAAAGTTTAGTAAGAAATGGATTTTAGCCAATTTATTTAACTTTTGGTTACCAATACAGTGATGCCATCCCTCCCCCACAGGATAAATTCCCATGAAAAGCACCTATCTGGCCGCCCTGCTGGTCGGTCTACTGGCGAGCGGCGCCAGTCAGGCTGCCGAGAGCAGCTTTATCAGCAACCACGACCATGCCCCTGCCTCAGCAACTCAAGCCCGGCCCGATATCTTTCGGGTCAGCCTGCTCGGCACCGGCACTCCGGTGCCCCAGATCAGCCGGGGCGGCTACAGCACTCTGGTCGAGGCGGGCAACCAGAAGCTGGTGTTCGATTTTGGCCGCAACTCCGCAACTCGCCTGTGGCAGCTGCATATCCCCATCGGCCGGGTCAACGCCTTCTTCCTCACCCACTTTCACTCCGACCACACCAACGGGCTGGCGGATCTCTGGCTGACCGGCTGGCTGCAACCGGCCTATGGCCAGCGCCACGCGCCGATGGAACTCTACGGCCCCAAAGGCACCACAGCTCTCGCCCGTGGCTTGCAGCAGGCCTACGCCACCGACATCGCCACCCGGGTCAAGGATGAGGGAACGCCGCTGGACGGGGTGGAGATCAACAGCCACGAGGTCACCGCCGGGGTGGTCTACAACCATGACGGAGTCAAGGTAACCGCCTTTGACAACGACCACGGGGTCAACATCAAGCCGTCATTCGGCTATCGCATCGACTACCACGGCCACAGCGTGGTGCTCTCCGGCGATACCCGCTACAGCCCCGAAGTGGTGAAGCAGGCCAAAGGGGCCGACCTGCTGGTGCACTGCGTCTCCATGACCTCTGCCGAGCAGATGAAGGCCAACCCCGGCTACAAGGCGATCGCCGGTCACCTCGCCTCCCCCGAGCAGGCGGCCCGGGTAATGAACGAAGCCAAACCGGCGCTGACCGTGTTCAGCCATATCGGCCTCAACGGCAAGATCAGGGTCAAAGATCTGGCGCAGGATCTGCGCGCCCGCTACTCGGGCCCCTTTGTCATCGGCAACGACCTGATGCAGATTGATCTGCCCACCACGGCCTCCGGCAAGGGCTATGCCCTCTGGCAGTCGGAGAATATCGACAACAAATAGAGGCACGGATGCCGGTCAGCCATGGTCGGCATCCGCAATCGACACCGGGGGCTATCTTTAGGCTCTGTCCCAATTACGTGTTGAAAGGCTAATCTTGAAGTAGGCCATCACCTTGAGGTCTACCATCATGGATACCCCAGCCTTTCAACAC
>NZ_JBFODV010000260.1:0-26765 GCF_040908495.1 Aeromonas sp. R1-1
GGTACGGCCGATACTGGAAGCGAGCTGCATCGGCAGCAGCATGGTCACCGCAGGTACGCCAAACTTGGCCGCCACCGCCGGTGCCAGGGTCGAGAAGCTGAGGAACGCCGCGTTGCCGGAGCCCATGATGACCGCCGCCACCATGATCAGCGCCACCATCACCAGGGTCATCAAACCGCTGCCGATACCGGCATTGCTGGCAGAGTGCAGCAGGGTATCGATGGCGCCGATGGCCTTGAGGGATTCGGCAAACAGCTCGGCACAGACGATGAGCGCCACCACGGGGCCAAACACCTTGCCCATACCATCGAGGAAGCTGGAGAGCCCGGCAAAAGCGGTGCGCACCGAGCGGCTACGTAGCAGCTCGCACAGCATGCCGATAAAGACCGACAGCAGCATGGCCACCTCCACGCTCATCTTGATGTCGCTCACCAGCAGCTTGGAGAAGGTCATCATCAGCACGAAGGGGATGATCGGCAGCAGGGCATACCAAGTGGGCGCCTGCACGCTCTCGGTGCCCTGCTCGTCCAGCTCGGCGTGATCGCCGCGATGGAGCGCAGGATCCCAGCCATCCTTGAGATCGCAGTGACGCTGCCAGAAGAAGTGCAGCACCATGGTCACCAGCAGCATGGGGGCCACCAGCCAGATCTGGTAGTCGACAAAATAGCTGGTCGGATCCATGCCGGATTGACCGGCAGAGAAGATGGCGTTGGTCTGGGTCGGGCCAATCTCAAACGCCTGTGAGGTGGCGATGACACCACAGGCGGAGGCCGGGCTGATGCCGAGGTTGCGCATCACCGGGTACATGGTGACCATCAACAGCAGGCCAAGGCCGGTAGCGGAGGTGACGAACAGGGAGACGAATACCGCCACCAGATAGCAGATGGAGAGCATCAGGTAGCTGGACTGGATGCCTGCCACCGGTTTGACCGCCACCCGCACCAGCGCCTGGGAGGCCCCGATATGGGACATATAGGTGGCAAAACCCGCCACCGCCATGATGGTGAGGCCGAGCCCCGCCGCGCGGTAGGAGAAGATCCCCTTGAACACTTCGAACAGGTCGAACAGGGCGAAACCGGTGCTCTTGTCAGCGGGCAGAATGGGGTGCAGCCCCAGCCAGTAGGCCACTGCAAAAATGGCCATGCCCGCCAGCGCCAGCACCGCCTGCGGGTTGTAATCCTTGATAATGCCGTAGACCACGGCGACCAGAACGAGCAAGACAAATAAAAGTTCCAATATTCACTCCTGATAAATTTATCGAAGAGCGAAATCTAGTGATCTGACCACTGTGTGCCTTTGATCCCTATCAATAAAGGTGCCGTCACCGTGATTCATTAGCATAATATGTCGGCCATGTAACAATTTTTCGTTATTTCAACTGCCGAAAAACCTTTATCACCCCATATCCGGGAATTGTGTGACGCGACTCCCCTCTTTTTTGCGTTGGATCAACATATGACGGCGCCGAACTGGCGAAGATGCGCTTCGACATATAGCGACCATTTCGCGCCGGAGAGAGTTATGACAAGCCAAGCCACCGCAGGTGCTTCGACCTGCGACTACAAGCTGTGGGACATCCTCGTCGAGTCTGCAAAGGAACGCACTACCATTCGTTACTCCAAACTGGCCAAGCAGGCCGGGCTGGAGCAGTGCCAGGATGAACTGCGCACCCTGCTGCAACGCATCCGCATGTACTGCACCGAAAACAACCTGCCGATCCTCTCCGCCATCGTGGTGGACGACGTGGGCAAATACACTGGCCTCTCTTCCAGCCTGCCTGATGCACCCTGGGAACGGGCCCGGGTCTTTGACCATGAGTGGACCACCCTGCACTGATTGCAGTGTTCGATGATGCCAACCAAAACGCGCCCGCTGGCGCGTTTTGGCTATCTGGCGTTTGCCCCCTTCTCTTTTTCTCCTGCAATAGTCGATCTTCTCCCGCAATACCCAACCCCATCGGGCACGCCAGCCCCACTGCTTCTGACCTTTGGCTCAAAATCGCCGTTCAGGTGTGACCAGTTCCGGTAAAACCCGCGAGCCGGACCATCGGCGTTGCCATGGGATTGCCACAATGCCAGAATCGGGCCCTTGCACTCTGTTGATTCGGATTTTCGGGCACGGTCACGGCCAGCGCCCACAAGAGAAGGACTCCCCATGGCCATCACCCTCTATGGCATCAAGAACTGCGACACCATCAAGAAAGCCCGCAAGTGGCTGGATGAGGCAGGTATCGACTACCGCTTTCACGACCACCGCGCCGACGGTCTGAACCCGGACGATCTGGACAGCTGGCTGGCAAAACTCGGTTGGGAAGCCCTGCTCAACAGCCGCGGTACCACCTTCCGCGCCCTGCCGGATGAGGCCAAACAGGGGCTCGACACCGCCAAGGCGCGCGCCCTGCTGCTGGAACATCCGGCCATGATCAAGCGCCCGCTGCTCGACCGTGACGGCGAACTGACCCTGGGCTTCAAGGCTGATCACTACCAATCCCTCTTCTCCCGTTAAGGACAACTAAGGACAACTGATGTCGGATGTCATCGCACTGGCCAAGGATCTGATCCGCCGCCCCTCCGTTACCCCCCTCGATGAAGGGTGCCAGACCCTGATGGCGGAGCGCCTCGCCAAGCTCGGGTTCGTTATCGAGCCCATGGTGTTTGAGGACACAACCAACCTCTGGGCCCGCCGCGGCAGCGAGGGGCCACTGTTCTGCTTCGCCGGTCACACCGACGTGGTGCCCGCCGGCCCGCTGGACAAATGGCACACCCCGCCGTTCGAGCCAACCATCAAGGATGGCGTGCTCTACGGGCGCGGCGCCGCCGACATGAAGGGCTCGCTGGCTGCCATGGTGGTGGCGGTCGAGCGCTTCGTGGCCGAGCATCCGGATCACTCCGGGTCGATCGCCTTTCTCATCACCTCCGATGAGGAGGGGCCCTTTATCAATGGCACCACCCGGGTGATCGACACCCTGGAGGCCCGCAACGAGAAGATCCGCTGGTGCATCGTCGGCGAGCCCTCCTCTACCGCCGTGGTAGGGGATGTGGTGAAGAACGGCCGCCGCGGCTCCATCACCGGCGATCTGCTGGTGCGCGGAGTGCAGGGCCATGTGGCCTATCCCCATCTGGCGGACAACCCCATTCACAAAGCCGCGCCAGCGCTGGCGGAACTCGCAGCCACCGTGTGGGATGAGGGCAACGCCTACTTCCCCCCCACCAGCTTCCAGATCGCCAATATCTCGGCCGGCACCGGCGCCTCCAACGTCATTCCGGGCGAGTTGCAGGTGCAGTTCAACTTCCGCTTCAGCACCGAACTGACCGACCTAGATATCCGCGAGCGGGTCGAAGCGCTGCTGGATAAACATGGCCTCGATTATCAGCTGAGCTGGACCCTCTCCGGCCAGCCGTTCCTCACCGACACCGGCGCGCTGCTCGATGCGGCCGTGGCGGCCATCGAACAGGTTAATGGTCAGCAGCCAGCCCTGCTCACCACCGGCGGCACCTCGGATGGGCGCTTTATCGCCCCCACCGGCGCCGAGGTGATTGAGCTCGGCCCCGTCAACGCCACTATTCACAAGGTTAACGAGTGCGTGAAGGCGGACGATCTGGATCTGCTGGCGGACATGTACCAAGGGGTGCTCGAGAGATTGCTGGCATGACGCAGGAACAACTGCTGGGGCTCGACGAGAGCCACCTTATTCTGGTGGGGCGCGGCCCCCACCGGCTGACTGCCGCCACCGCGGCGGCCTTCAACGACATGCAGGTAGCCGCCGCCTATGAGGGGTTCAACCTGCAGGCGGCCTCCAGCTGGCGCAGCTTCGAGCGCCAGCTCGCCATCTGGAATGGCAAGTGGCGCGGTGAGCGACCGCTGCTCGATGCCAACAGCCAGCCCATCGATGCCCTGCAACTCTGCGAGATAGAGCGGCTGCACGCCATTTTACGCTGGAGCGCTCTGCCCGGCACCAGCCGTCACCACTGGGGGACCGATCTCGATATCTACGACCCGGACTGCCTGCCCGCCGATACCAAACTGGCGCTGGAGCCGTGGGAGTATGAAGCCGGGGGCTGGTTTGCGGATCTCAGCGAGTGGCTCAGCGACCACATGAGCGACTTCGGCTTCTTCCTCCCTTATGCCAAGCCGGTCGGGGCACAGAGCGGTGTCGCCTACGAGCCCTGGCATATCAGCTTCTCGCTGGAGTCCGACGAGCAGCGACTCGATCCCGCGGCACTGGCGCTTTGCCTGCAACAGGCGGATATTGAAGGCAAGTCGACCATATTGGCCAACCTTGATGAAATTTTGGCCCGTTATGTCACCACCTGTCCTGACGAAAGGAAAATCCCATGAATCTCTGGCTATGGATAGGGTTGCCGCTGCTGTTCCTGCTCGGGCTGTTTCTCAATGCCATCAAAGACATGAAACGGCTGGAGAAGCAGTTGCCCAACTACAAGGACAAGATCCGCGAAGTGAAGGATGACGAGGACGACTGAATCCCGCCCCCATCCCGTGGGGAGCGCCTTTGTGCTCCCCCTCCCTCTGCTGTGCCGTTTCGCTTTTCCCCACCAGCTCCTCCCTGCATATCCTGAAATCGACGCTCCTTTGACTCCGCTTTCGTTAACCCCGTCACAGTCAGAATATGGCGCGGCCATGCTGAAAAAAGGGATGAAAAATGTAAGAAAGTGCAAATTGATGCACAAATAAGCCACACAAGGGGGGCCTAACTGCATATAATGTGCCTACTTTGCACATTACCAGGAAGGAGTTCGCCCTTGGATGCCGCTACCATCAACAGTTTCTTCTTTGTCGCTGCCCTGTTGGTGGGAGCCAGCGTACTGTTGAGCGCCCTCTCTTCCCGCCTCGGTATTCCCATTCTGGTTATCTTCCTCGCCGTCGGCATGCTGGCCGGTGAGGATGGCCCAGGTGGCATCCACTTCGCTGACTACTCCATCGCCTATCTGGTGGGCAACCTGGCGCTTGCCATCATTCTGCTCGACGGCGGCATGCGCACCCGGGTCTCCTCGTTCCGGGTGGCGCTCTGGCCTGCCTTGTCGCTGGCGACGGTCGGGGTGGCCATCACCACCGGCCTGACGGGGCTCGCCGCTGCCTGGCTGTTTGACCTCAACCTGATGCAGGGGATGCTGATCGGCGCCATCGTCGGCTCCACCGATGCGGCGGCGGTCTTCTCCCTGCTTGGCGGGCGCAGCCTCAACGAGCGGGTGAGCGCGACGCTGGAGATAGAGTCAGGCAGCAACGACCCCATGGCGGTGTTTCTCACCGTCACCCTCATCGAGGTGCTCGCCACCGCCCAGCAAGGGCTGGATGGGGGCTTCCTGCTGCTGCAACTGGTCAAGCAGTTCGGTCTTGGCGCCGGGATCGGCCTTGGCGGCGGCTGGCTGCTGTGGCGCCTTATCAACACAGCCCGTCTGGCGCCGGGGCTCTATCCGCTGCTCACCGTCAGCGGTGGCCTGCTCATCTTCGCCCTCACCACTGCGGTCGGTGGCAGCGGCATTCTCGCCATCTATCTCACCGGTCTGTTGCTCGGCAACCTCGCCCTGCGCAGTCGCAGCACCACATTGTCGGTGCTGGATGGCCTGACCTGGCTCAGCCAGATCGGCATGTTTCTGGTGCTGGGGCTGCTCGCCTCCCCCCACAAGCTGCTGCCCATCGCCCTGCCCGCGCTGGCGCTGGCGATGTGGATGATCCTGTTTGCCCGCCCGGTGTCGGTCTGGATCGGGCTGCTGCCGTTCAAGAACTTCGCCCCCCGCGAGCGCTGGTTTATCTCCTGGGTCGGCCTGCGCGGCGCCGTGCCCATCATTCTGGCGGTCTTCCCCATGATGGCGGGGCTGCCCAATGCCCAGCTCTACTTCAACGTCGCCTTTTTCGTGGTGCTGGTTTCGCTGATTTTGCAGGGCAGCTCGCTGCCGCTGGCCTCAAAACTGGCGCGGGTGGAGGTACCGGCACCGCCGTCGCCCATCAACCGCTCCGGGCTCGAGATCGATCTCGACAGCCAGTGGGAGACCTTCGTCTACCAGCTGGGGGAGGAGAAGTGGTGCATCGGCTCGCCACTGCGGGATCTGCAGATGCCCGCCGGCACCCGGATCTGCGCCCTGTTTCGTGGCCGCGAGCTGCTCCACCCCTCGGGCAGTACCTGTCTGCAGGCGGACGATATCCTTTGCGTCATCGGTCACGAACGTGACCTCCCCGCCCTCGGCCAGCTGTTCAGTCAAGCGCCGGAGCAAGATCTCGGCCCCCGCTTCTTCGGTGACTTCCTGCTGGAAGCGACGGCACGGCTGGTGGATCTCGCCCCTCTCTATGGGCTGGATGTGAGCGAGGTGGCGGATCAGACACTGGGCGATTTTATTGCCAACCAGTTGGGCGATAATCTGGTGGTCGGTGACCACATCGAATGGCAGGGCCTGATCTGGACCGTGGCCGAAATGGACGAGAGCGTACCAAGCAAGATCGGGGTGCGCTTTCAGGAAGAGGACCCGGTCTGACCGACCGTCCCGTATCAAGTCCCCAGCAAGAAGGGAGAGAGTTATGCCATATCAAAGTTTGCTGTCCGGCCCCCTGCCCCCCGCTGCCAATCTGGGGGTCATTGAAGGCTTTTTTGGCAAGGGATGGAGCTGGCAGGCCCGCGCCCGCTACGCCCAGTGGCTGCCACGCCACGGTTACGGTTTCTATATCTATGCACCAAAAGAGGATGGCTATCTGCGCAAGCATTGGGCCCTCCCCTGGCCCGAGCAGCAACTGGCCGATCTCGCCGAGCTGGCGCGCCAGTGCCGCGCCAACGGGCTCGCCTTCGGGGTGGGCTTGAGCCCCATGGGGGCTCATCACGACTACGATCGCAAACGCTCGGCGCTGCTTGAGAAAGTGCGCCTCATCGACGAGATGCTCCAGCCCGATATTCTGGCGGTGCTGTTTGACGATATGAAGGGGGATACCCCGGACCTGGCCCGTCACCAGCTCACCATCGCCCACGATATCGCGGCCCACAGCAAGGCAAGCCGCCTCATCTTCTGCCCCAGCTACTACTCGACCGATCCGGTGCTGGAGAAGGTGTTTGGCGCCATGCCTCCCCGCTATCTGGAGGAGCTTGGCGAGCAGCTCGATCGCCGTTTCGAGATCTTCTGGACCGGCCCCAAGGTCTGCTCCAGCGAATATCCGGCCAGTCACCTCAAGCAGGTGAACGAACTGCTCGGCCGCAAGCCCTTCCTGTGGGACAACTACCCGGTTAACGATGGCAGCAAGGCGAGCAGCTACCTGCACCTGCGCGCCTTCGAGAATCGCCCTGCCGAGCTGGCGGAGCTGGTCTCTGGCCACGCGGTCAACCCGATGAAACAGGCGGCGCTGTCGGCCCTGCCCCTCGCTACCCTGCCGATGAGCTACCGACTCGGCAAGCAGTACGACCCCGACAAGGCGCTGCATGCCGCCCTCAACGCCACCTGCGGCCCGCAGATCTCGGCGATGATCGAGGCCGACCTGCCGCTGTTTCAGGATCTGGGGCTGGCACAGCTCACCTCCGAGCAGATTGCCGCTCTCAAGGCGCGCTATCTGCCGTTTCGCGACCAATCCTGCGTCGACGAAATCGTGCGCTGGCTGGACGGGGAGTATGTGTTCGATCCCGACTGCCTGACCGATTAAACCGCCCCTGCGGGGCAGAAAGGAGGTTGTATGGATGCACACCTGCTTTACCAGAATCTGGCGGTGATCGCCGCCTTCTTGCTGATCTACAGCCTGATCGCGGGGCGCTTCGAGTCAAAACTAGTCAACGGCCCCCTGCTCTTTCTGCTGACCGGCTGGTTGCTGGGGCCGGGAGGGCTTGAGCTGCTCTCCCTCTCTATCGACAGCGCCGGCATCAAGCTGCTGGCCGAGCTGACGCTGGTTATCGTGCTGTTCAACGATGCCGCCAACACCAACTGGCAGGTGCTGCTGGCCAACCGCCAGCTGCCCATCCGCCTGCTGCTGATTGGCCTGCCCCTCACCCTGCTTTGTGGCGCCCTGTTTGGCCACTGGATTTTCCCCGACCTACCACTGCTGGAGATGGCGATCCTCTCCACCATTCTTGCCCCCACCGATGCGGCGCTCGGCAAGGCGGTGGTCAGCAACCCCGCGGTGCCTGCACCGGTGCGTGAAGGGCTCAATCAGGAGAGCGGCCTCAACGACGGCATCTGCGTACCGGTGCTGCTTCTGCTGCTGGCCCTTATCGCCCCCACAGAGCAGCACGCAGGCACCGCCACTCTGGCTATCACCCTGATGCTGGAGGAGATCGGTATTGGCCTGCTGGTCGCCTTTGTGCTGACCAGCCTCACCATCCGGCTGTTGAAAATCTCCTATCTCAACGGCTGGCAACTGCCGCTCTGGCGTCAGCTCACCATGCCGGGGCTGGCCCTGCTCTGCTTTGCACTGGCCCAGACTCTCGGTGGCAGCGGCTTTATCGCCGCCTTTGTCGGCGGCCTCTTTATCGGCCACCGGCTCGGCGAGCACAAGCACGCCTATATGGACAGCTGCGAAGGCTACGGCGACCTGCTCTCCGTGGTGATCTGGATGGTGTTTGGCGCCACCCTGATGCCCATTCTGCCGGAGCTGCTGCACTGGCAATACTGGCTCTATGCCATTGCCAGCCTCACCCTGCTACGGATGCTACCGGTCTGGCTGAGCCTCATCGGTACCGGCCTCAAGCCCGAGCTCAAGCTCTTTATCGGCTGGTTCGGGCCGCGGGGCCTTGCCAGCATCGTCTTTGCGGTGATGGTGCTGCAAAACCAACCGGCCCTTATCGGCCAGCGGCCCATCATCGCCACCGTGCTCTGCACCATCATATTGAGCGTCATCCTGCACGGCCTCACTGCCAACCCCTGGGTCGAGCGTTTCAAGCCTCGCTGAGCCACCCTGCGCCCATTAAAAATGCCACCTTGCGACTGTCTCTTGCTCACAACTGTTGATGCTCAAGAGACAGCGCCAGTTCATAGCCTTCAAGGAGGGTCTGTAACCTAAACCAGCCCTCCCATTACACCGCTATCGAGGCTCGCCCCGTGCGCTTGGTGTCCTTCCAGCCCCCCAGTATCGCCAGGCTCTTGTACGCCCATGCCATATCGGGGGCTTCATTTGGCAGGGCCCTCTTCTCCATCTTCAACCACAGCAGCTTCCAGCTTTTCGTACCCAGCAGCCCTTGGCAGTTTTCTTCCTGCGCGGCAGGCTCCTCTTTGATAAATCGCAACTGCAGCAACCGTACCGCGATAAAGGCCAGGATGACGCTTATGCGCGTCAGGTTCTCCCGGCTCTGCATCCTCAACGCCTCGACCCGCGTGCATGCACTCTTCCAGACCTTGTGGTAATCCTCGATGAGCCAGCGCCGCTCGTAGTAGCCGATAATCTCGCTGGCCTGCCCGGCGCAGGTCACCGCTTCACTGGTCAGCAGATGCCACTCCAGCCGCTCATCGGCATCGCTCTGCTCGATGCCCCCCACGTAGTAGAGCGGGATATCCGGCTCGCTACGCTTGTTGGCCGGAGCCTTCTGGGTGACCCTGGCAAACTTGATGTCGAGCACGGCCTCTCTGGCTTTTCTGCCACCCCGCTGGGGTATCTTGACCACCCGGGTGCCCGCGGATTGGCACTGCCTGGCATAGTCGTAGAGCTTGTTGTCGTGCTCGTTGATACAGCGGCTTTGCATCGAGCGCACCACGAAGCGCTGGGTATGTTTCTGCTTGTAGTGCAGGTATTCATAGATATCCGCTTCCCGGTCACAGACTGAGATGACGTTGGCCATGGTGCTGCCAAGCCGGGTGGCGAGTGTCTTGGAGGTTTGCTCCCACTTGTAGCTCTCTTTCTCCTGATAGGGGCGGGTCGCATATTGGGCACGCTGTCCTCGTTTGCTGACATCGCGGGTCCAGATTTGCTGGGCGGCCAAGCCCACCACCTTACGCTCGTGCGGCGCGAACAGCAGCACGGAGTGAGTCTGCAGGGCGCGACTGCTGCCCTGGTTGGTGTGGCCCTACTCGTCTCTGACACTGGCATGATTGAAGGTAAGGGCCGTGGTGTCTTCCTGCGCCAACAAGAGGGAATGGTCTCTGGCATGGGCGGCGGTGACGGCAAAGCCGGCGTTGGCAATGGCCTCGGCACTGACATGTGGGCTGCGAATGAAGCGGTATGCGCCCTCCATATCAGCAGGTGAGAGGGGCAGGTGTGACACACAATCTCATGGTTGGTGAGCAAGGGCAGTGGCGAGGGCCACCAGCCTTCTGGTGCGTCTTGGGTCGTTGAGGTTGGAGTTGCCAAACTGTGTCAGCGTCCAGTGCGCCGGTTGAGTGAAGGGCATGTTAGAACCAGGGAAGAGAGCGATGAAAGGTTCAGATCACAGAATGGGAGAGATGTTCAAAAAAATCCCCAAGCGATGCTTGGGGATTTTTGTATAAGAAACAGGCCAATTGGCCGCCCTTGATGCTTCTTACCTAATCGTCGCCATCTGCCGCACACATCGCTGCTCTCTGTCATCCACCCGCTTGGCAAACCAGGCGGTGGTGAGGTTGCGGGTGATTTTCGGGCTCTTTAGCTGAATGCCGGGCAGGATGGCGCGGGGCAGTCGCTTGCCCGCTTGCTTGTCGGCCAGGGTAAAGATGCGATGGTAGAGATCGGTCTCGGCAAATTCGGCGGTATCCCCTTTGCGCAGGCTCTGGTGGATCGCTTGTTTGCTCATATTGACCCGGTTGGCGAGGGTGTGTACGGCAAGCTCGGTATTGCCCGGCAGATCCGAGTCATAGCGGATCAGATCCCCGTCCAGCGCCAGAGTTTTGCCACTCAAACGGCTGACGGCGGCCTGAAAGGCGGCATTGCGACTGGCATACCAGCCGGCGTTGAAGTCGGCAAAGCGGTAGAGGGTATCCGGGTAGTCAACGGGATAACCGAAGATATGTTTGGTGCCAAACCAGAGGCCGCCGCGACGGGTAAAGACTTCGTGGCGGATGGAATCCTTGATTGGATAGGGGTAGCCACGGGCGTTGGCCTCTGCAAAGGCGATGCTCACCTGCATCGGGCCACCGGTATGCACCGGGTTGAGGTTGCCAAACAGCGTCTTGCCCATCGGCAGCATGCTGATCATGTCTTCGAAGATTTCACTCATCTCCCGCTCGGTACTCAACTTGTCGATCCGCTCGGCGTAGCTCTTGCCGGTGGGCGAGTTGATGGAGAGCGCGGCCCGCACCATAAATTCGGGGATCAGCAGCTTGGCTGCCCGTGAGTTGATCTCTTTCCAGGCGATCTTGCCAAGGCCCGGCACCACGGGGTCGGCCTGATAAGTGGCTTCCTGCTCCGCCACCGCCAGCACGCTACAGACATTGTGATCATTCACCGTCACCCCCTGGGTGGTGAGCGCCGTCACCACGTCGTTGGCCCACCCCTGTTTGTCCGGCACCTGACGGGGCAAGAAGCGCACGATGCGGCTCTTCATGTCCGCCGGTTTGCGCGGCTGCATGGCAGGCGGCGTTTTGGGGTTGCTCACGCTCGCCTCTTTGGCAGGCGCGGAGGCGGGATCACTGGCACAACCGGCCAGCAACAAGGCAGAGCAGAAGGCAAGAAGACGACTGGAAGGCAAAGCGGTCATAAGCATGTCCATTTTTTGTAGGCCCGACAGGCAGCGCCGCTGGCACTGCACTGAGAAGCAAAGTGGGGCCATTGTAGAGGATTGCCTGCCGCAGTTGAAACCCGCGCTCGCAGCATCCCCTCCCCTTGCCAGCTTTTGCCACCCCACGCGCCATCCGTTGTCTGCAATGCGGAACTCATGACCTTCTTCAAGGATTCACCCGGCCCGAACCGAACGGCGAGCGACTGATAAAAAGAAACCCCCGCCATCGCTGGCGGGGGTTGGTCGTCTGGCAAGTCGGGCTGATGCCCGCTGCAAACTCTTAGCGGTTTTTCACCTTCTGGTGCAGCTCCTGCACCGAGTTGACATTGGCGGTGGCATCCACGCTGATGGCCATGCAGGTGGCAAACGCCTCATTCATGGTGGTGGTATACGCCACTTTGTTCTGCAAGGCGGCGCGACGCAGCTGCTTGGAGTCCTGGATCGCCACCCGCCCTTCGGCGGTGTTGACGATGTAGGTGTACTCGCCATTCTTGATGCGGTCGAGAATATGCGGGCGACCTTCGTGCACCTTGTTGACCAGGCGCGGGTTGATGCTCGCCTCACCCAGCGCGACGGCTGTGCCGTGAGTGGCATCCAGCTCGTAGCCCAGCTCCAGCAGCTTGGCAGCCAAGTCAACCACCTGCGCCTTGTCGCTGTGACGCACTGACAAGAGTGCACGACCCTCTTTCGGTACGGCGTGGTTGGCACCCAGCTGCGCCTTGGCATAGGCCTCGGCAAAGCTGCTGCCCACCCCCATAACCTCACCGGTAGAGCGCATCTCTGGCCCCAGCAGCGGGTCAACCCCCGGGAACTTGGCAAACGGCAGCACCACCTCTTTCACCGAGTAGTAGGGCGGGATGATCTCTTTGGTGAAGCCCTGTTCTTGCAGCGACTGACCAGCCATCACACGAGCGGCAATCTTGGCCAGCGGGGCGCCGGTCGCCTTGGAGACAAACGGCACGGTACGGGCGGCACGCGGGTTCACCTCGATGAGGTAAATGTCATCACCCTTGACCGCAAACTGCACGTTCATCAGGCCGATAACACCGAGCTCCAGCGCCAGCTTACGCACCTGCTCGCGGATCTCGTCCTGAATCTTCTTGGACAAGGTGTAAGGAGGCAGGGAGCAACCGGAGTCACCGGAGTGGATACCGGCTTGCTCGATGTGCTCCATGATGCCGCCGATGACCACGTCGGTGCCGTCGCAGATGGCATCCACGTCCAGCTCGGTGGCATCGTCCAGGAAGCGGTCCAGCAGTACCGGCGATTCGTTGGAGACACTCACCGCCTCGGCGAAGTAGCGACGCAGATCCTGCTCGTCATAGACGATTTCCATGGCGCGGCCACCCAGCACGTAGGAGGGGCGAACCACCAGCGGGTAGGTAATGCGCTCGGCCAGCAGCACGGCCTGCTCCAGCGCGGTGACGGTGCCGTTTTCCGGCTGCTTGAGGCCAAGGCGCTCGACGGCAGACTGGAAGCGCTCGCGGTCTTCGGCGCGGTCGATGGCATCCGGGCTGGTACCGATAATCGGCACGCCGTTGGCTTCCAGTGCACGGGCCAGTTTCAGCGGGGTCTGGCCACCGTACTGAACGATGACGCCCTTGGGTTTTTCGATGCGCACGATTTCCAGCACATCTTCCAGGGTCACCGGCTCGAAGTAGAGGCGATCCGAGGTGTCGTAATCGGTGGAGACGGTCTCCGGGTTGCAGTTGACCATGATGGTCTCGTAACCGTCTTCTCGCAGGGCCAGCGCTGCGTGCACGCAGCAGTAGTCGAACTCGATACCCTGACCGATACGGTTCGGGCCGCCACCGATGATCATGATCTTGTCGCGGTTGCTCGGGGCCGCTTCGCACTCCTCGTCATAGCTGGAGTACATGTAGGCGGTGTTGGTGGCGAACTCGGCGGCGCAGGTATCGACCCGCTTGTAGACCGGGAAGATGTTGTGGCGGGCACGCAGTTTGCGCACTTCCCCTTCGGCCACACCGAGGATCTTGGCCAGACGGGCATCGGCAAAGCCTTTGCGCTTGAGGACACGCAGGAAGTCGGCATCGAGACCGGCCATGCCGCGCTCTTTCACCTCTTCTTCCAGCTTCACCAGATCTTCAATCTGCACCAGGAACCAGGGGTCAATCTTGGTCAGCTTGAAGATGCCATCCATGGAGAGACCGGCGCGGAATGCATCGGCGATGTAGAAGATACGGTCGCTACCGGCGTCCTGCAGCTCGTGACGGATGCGGGTCAGGGAGTCCGGGGCATTGAGGTCAACCATGGGGTCGAAGCCGGTTTTGCCGGTTTCGAGGCTGCGCAGCGCCTTGTGCAGGGACTCCTGAAAGTTGCGGCCGATGGCCATCACTTCACCGACCGACTTCATCTGGGTCGTCAGACGGTCGTTGGCACCGGCGAATTTTTCGAAGTTGAAGCGCGGCACCTTGGTGACCACATAGTCGATGGCCGGCTCGAAGGAGGCCGGAGTGCGACCGCCGGTGATGTCGTTCATCAGCTCGTCGAGGGTGTAACCGATGGCGAGCTTGGCAGCGATCTTGGCGATGGGGAAACCGGTCGCCTTGGAGGCCAGCGCGGAGGAGCGCGACACCCGCGGGTTCATCTCGATGATGACCATGCGGCCATCTTTCGGGTTGATGCCGAACTGGACGTTGGAGCCGCCGGTCTCGACGCCGATCTCGCGCAGTACCGCCATGGAGGCGTTGCGCATCAGCTGGTACTCCTTGTCGGTCAGCGTCTGGGCTGGCGCGACCGTGATGGAGTCACCGGTGTGGATACCCATGGGGTCGAAGTTTTCGATGGCGCAGACGATGATGCAGTTGTCGTTGCGATCCCGCACCACTTCCATCTCGTACTCTTTCCAGCCGATCAGCGACTCGTCGATGAGCAGCTCTTTGGTCGGCGACAAGTCCAGACCGCGCTCGCAGATCTCGACGAACTCTTCGGTGTTGTAGGCAATGCCGCCACCCGAGCCACCCATGGTAAAGGAGGGACGGATGATACAGGGGAAGCCGACCATCTGCTGCACGCCCCACGCCTCTTCCATGTTGTGGGCGATGCCGGCACGCGGGCACTCGAGGCCAATGCTGCGCATCGCCTTGTCAAAGCGGGAGCGATCTTCGGCCTTGTCGATGGCGTCGGCGGTGGCACCGATCATCTCGACACCGAACTCGGCCAGCACGCCATGCTTCTCCAGCGCCAGTGCGCAGTTAAGCGCAGTCTGGCCGCCCATGGTGGGCAGGATGGCGTCCGGGCGCTCTTTCTTGATGATTTCGCGCACCACTTCCCAGGTGATGGGCTCGATGTAGGTGGCGTCAGCCATCTCCGGGTCGGTCATGATGGTGGCCGGGTTGGAGTTGACCAGAATGACGCGGTAGCCCTCCTCACGCAGGGCTTTGCACGCCTGGGCGCCGGAGTAGTCAAATTCGCAGGCTTGGCCGATGACGATGGGGCCGGCGCCGAGGATCAGGATGCTCTGAAGGTCATTACGTTTTGGCATGAAACTCTTTCCTCTATTTCTTAGGCGCGATACTGCTTAATCAATTCAATAAAGTGGTCAAAAAGACCGGCACAGTCGTGCGGGCCCGGGCTCGCTTCGGGGTGTCCCTGGAAGCTGAAGGCCGGACGGTCGGTGCGATGGATACCTTGCAGGGAACCATCGAACAGGGAGACGTGGGTGGCGCGCAGGCAATCCGGCAGGCTGTTCTCGTCTACCGCAAAGCCGTGGTTCTGAGCGGTGATCATGACGGTGTTGTCATCGAGGCTCTTCACCGGATGGTTGGCGCCGTGGTGGCCAAACTTCATCTTGACGGTCTTGGCACCGGAGGCCAGACCCAGCAGCTGGTGACCCAGACAGATGCCGAACACCGGCGTGTTGGTATTAAGGAATGTCTTGATGGCCTCGATGGCGTAGTCGCACGGCTCGGGGTCGCCGGGGCCGTTGGAGAGGAAGATGCCATCCGGGTTCATCGCCAGTACCTCGGCGGCCGGGGTCTTGGCAGGCACCACGGTCAGGCGGCAGCCACGGTCAACCAGCATCCGCAGGATGTGGCGCTTGACGCCAAAGTCATAGGCTACCACGTGGTATTTCAGCTGGTCGGCATCCGGGGTGACGTGCCCCTTGCCAAGCTGCCAGCTCCCGGTCGTCCAGTTGTACGCCTCACCAACCGTCACCTCTTTGGCCAGATCCATCCCCTTCAGACCGGGGAAGGCGCGGGCCTGTTCGAGAGCATAGGCTTCATCGACCTGTTTCCCGGCCAGAATGCAGCCAGCCTGAGCGCCTTTCTCGCGCAGGATGCGGGTCAGTTTACGGGTGTCGATGTCGGCGATGCCAACTATGTTGTGAGACTTGAGGTATTCGGAGAGGGATTGCTGATTGCGGAAATTGGAGGCAAGTATCGGAAGGTCCCGGATGATCAATCCCTGAGCATGGATCTGACTGGACTCTTCATCTTCGCTGTTGGTGCCGGTGTTGCCTATATGGGGGTAAGTGAGGGTGACGATCTGACGGGAATAAGAGGGATCGGTGAGGATTTCCTGATAGCCCGTCATCGACGTATTGAAAACCACTTCACCAACGGAACATCCCTCGGCGCCTATCGACACGCCTTTGAACACAGTTCCATCTTCCAGCACTAGCAATGCAGTGTGATTCAAGACAACCTCCAGTTATTTAGCTTTAAATTCAGCAATTTACCTGGGTGTTGCGGGCTCGGTTCCGGTCTTGGACAGGACTCGAACCCGGCAGATTTCTGGCAAATTGGGCGCATTCTACTTAAAAAAAGTGGCATTTCAACGTCTTTTCTCAGATGAAATGCATCTAAATTCAATAAAAAAGCAACATTACCCATTATCTATGCACTTAATCGCTTTGCAACCCCCTCCCGCGAAAGAAAAGGAAAAACCACCAACAAAAGATGCCACCAAGCCAGCAATAGCAACAAAAATGAACAAAAAAACCAATTAAAACAATGTTGTTTATTTTTACATAAAAAACATTAATGACAGATTTGACGCTTTTATGATGACAAGAGTGAACATAAAAAATGGAAAACGTTTTTCCGTGTTTGAATTTTTAGTCTCTTCTTGGTCGTGTAAAAAAATGGCTTAATCCGCCATAAAGATGCTCAAATCTGTTACCTGGTGATGACATTCAGGAAGGGAAAATATGGTGGATAAAGCAATAGTGTGATTTATAAGGCATTCAGATAAAAATTGAAGGCAGCGAGCCTTTTTACACAAACTCTGGCTGACTGACAGCAAAAACCCCGGCAAGCCGGGGTTTTTGCTGTCAGCTGTAGTACGAAAGTGCAGCACAGAGACATCACTTGAGATTGAGCACGTCCTGCATGTCATAAAGACCGGCACCCTGCTGACCAAGCCACTTGCCCGCGCGCACAGCACCGTTGGCGAAGGTCAGGCGGCTGGAGGCCTTGTGGCTGATCTCCACCCGCTCGCCGATATCGGCAAACATGACGGTATGCTCCCCCACCAGATCGCCGGCACGAATAGTGGCAAAGCCGATAGTGTTGCGATCCCGCTCGCCAGTGATCCCCTCGCGGCCATAGACGGCGCACTCCTTGAGATCCCGGCCCAGGGTTTTGGCGACCACCTCCCCCATGGAGAGCGCAGTACCGGATGGCGCATCCACCTTGTGGCGATGGTGGCCCTCGATGATCTCGATGTCGGTGTAATCCCCCATCACCTTGGCGGCCTGCTCCAACAGCTTGAAGACCAGGTTGACCCCGACCGAGTAGTTGGAGGCGAACACGATACCGATCTGCTTGCCTGCCTCTTTCAGGGCGGCCTTGCCTGCATCGTCAAAACCGGTGGTGCCGATCACCATCTGCTTGTGGTGGGCCAGCGCAAAGGCCAGATTGGCCAGCGTCACCTCGGGGCGGGTAAAGTCGATGATGAGGTCAAACTCATCGCGCACCTTGTCCAGACTGTCGCTGATGGCCACGCCCAGATGGCCCAGCCCATTGAGCTCACCGGCATCAAGACCGATCACCGCCGAGCCCGGCCGCTCCAGCGCAGCACCAACCACCACGCCATCGGTGTTGGTGATGGCCTCCAGCAGCACCTTGCCCATACGACCATTACAGCCCATCACGGCCACACGGATCGGATTGTCCATCTCCACCCTCTCATCTCTTTTAATTATGGAAAGAGACCGTTTTACCAGCCCGCGCCGGGTTTGAAAAGCCATGATGCCACCACTCCTTGCTGCACTCGCCAACGGCAGCGCCCACTGGCTGGCCAAGAACTTCCTTTTGGTCACAGGCCGTTTTTCATCGTCTCACTCCATCATTTGGCAGACCGGGTGCCATCTGATAGGTTCGAACGAGTGAAATGCCAGCATAAGCAAAATCAGGGCAACGCCCGTGTCGATATCAAACGAGGTGCAAGGATGAGCGCAGGATTGCTGTTTGCTGTGGGGTTGATATCACTGACCCTGGTCATGCTGGCCGCGGCTCTGCTGTTTGGCGGGCCGAGTCCGGCACCGGCGATGGCCAGCATCAACGACCCTTTCAAGGGGAGTGGCTGGAGCAACATGCCACCCCTCTCAAGATACCCGGCGCGTGACGGCACGCAGCTGGCCTATCGGCACTATGGCGCAGAGGGCAATACGAAGAACAACAAGGTCAAGGGCAGCGTGGTACTGGTTCACGGCTCTTCTGCCAGCAGTCAGAGCATGCACAAGATGGCAAGCGCCTTTTCGCAAGCGGGATACGACGCCTACGCCCTCGATATTCGCGGCCATGGTGCATCAGGCAACAAAGGCACCATTGCCTACATCGGTCAGCTTGAAGACGATCTGGAAGATTTCATCAAGTCGGTGGCCCCCGCCAAGCCTGCAACACTCGTCGGTTTCTCGTCAGGGGGTGGCTTTGTGCTGCGTGTTGCTGGCAGTGCGCGACAAACCCTGTTCGAGAGCTATCTGCTGCTCTCCCCCTATCTCGGCCCCACCGCCGCCAACTACCGGCCCAACAGCGGTGGCTGGGTGCGTGTCGGCTTGCCTCGCCTCATCGCCCTGAGCATCCTCAACGGTTTCCATATTTCCGCACTCAACCATCTGACCGTGCTGAACTTTGCCCTTAATGATGAGGCGAAATCCCTGCTGACCCCCTCCTACTCCTTCAACCTTGCCTCTAACTTTCAGCCAGAGCGCGACTATCAGCAGAATTTACGCAATGTGCAACGCCCCTGCGCCGTGATCGCGGGTGCAAATGACGAAGCCTTCCAAACAGATCAACTTGAACCTGAGTTAAGACGTCTCGGCATCTCCTGGCCTGTCACCCTGCTGCCCGGTATTGGCCACATTCCGCTGACGCTGGAACAGGATGCTCTCGCGACAGCCGTTCAGGCGGTGGAGAAACTGGCACAGTAACCACACAGCCCAGGTCTTGTGTCCACGCGTTCTGGAAATATCCGTACCATGCTCACGTAGAGATAGAGAGAGGTGCGGCTGACGTTTGGCAGCGGGAGAAATCCCCAAGATGGCATGCAGAGATCTTATCGTTTCCCTCTTTCCTTATTAAAGGCACGCGATACCCCCAGATACCCGCGGACTGCGTCAGAACAGCAATGAACAATAATCAGCACTAACTTCTTTTTCCGAATATTCTTTGGATATCTCAACAACACCAGAATCATCAAACAAAAACACCTATCCATCTGGACGTCTATCTTGACCAAGCGAGGTTGACTCACTACTGTGGGCACCCCAATGCGGCAGGATGCCCGCCCTGTTTTCCCCCTATCCCTATCCGATACAGGTACAAAGCAGTTTATGACAGGAGGTCATTGTTCAATTTCAGAGGAACACATGATCCAGACTCAACCCAGTGCCAGGGCCTTGCTGCCACTTCTGGTTTTTCTCGCACTCTTTATAGGTACCGGTACCTGGCTGACCCTGCAGGGGGTCGAATTCGCCTTCTATCAGCTGCCCGCTCCGGTTGCTGCCCTGCCTGCGGTGATGCTGGCCCTGCTGCTTGGCAAAGAGAGCTTCAACAGCAATCTGGAGACCTTCTTCAAGGGGGTCGGCCACAGCAATATCATGGCGATGTGCCTTATCTATCTGCTGGCGGGCGCCTTTGCCAGCGTGGCCAAGGCCACCGGCGGCGTTGATGCCACCGTGGCGCTGGGTCTCTCCCTCATTCCCGGCTGGGCGCTGTTGCCCGGGCTGTTCCTCATCTCTGCCTTTATTGCTACCGCTATGGGCACCTCCATGGGCACCATAGGTGCCGTGGCGCCGGTCGCGCTGGGCGTGGCGCAGGCGGCCGGTATCGATCCGGTGCTGATGGCAGGCACCATTCTCTCCGGCGCCATGTTTGGCGATAACCTCTCCATCATCTCCGACACCACCATAGCAGCAACCCGCAGTCAGGGGTGCGAGATGAAGGACAAGTTCCGCGAGAACTTCAAGATTGCGGCCCCTGCTGCCATCGCGGTGATCCTGCTCTATCTGACCCTGGGCTCAGTGGGGGAATCCCCAACCAACGGCAGTGCCATCGAGCTGTTCAAGGTGATGCCTTATCTGCTGATCCTGGGGCTGGCGCTCGCCGGAGTGAATGTGTTTGTGGTGCTGGGGATCGGCATTCTGGCCGCCGGAGTGGTGGGCATGATCAACGGCTACGCCATCGGTCAGTTCAGCAAGGATATCTATCAGGGCTTTACCGGCATGCAGGAGATCTTCCTGCTCTCCATGCTGATCGGCGGTCTCGGCGCCCTGATGGAACGTCAGGGTGGACTGGCATGGATCAGCGAGCGCATCAGCGCCCTGATTGCCCGTTTCACTCGCGAGCACAATGGTGAACAGAACGAGAAAGCGGCCGAGCTCGGCATCGCCGGGGTGGTGAGCCTCACCAACCTCTGCACCGCCAACAACACGGTGGCTATTATCGTCGCCAGCAAGGTAGCCCGGGATCTGGCCGAACACCACGGTGTCACCCCGCGCCGCGCCGCCTCCATGCTCGATATTTTCTCCTGCGTGGTACAGGGTCTGATCCCCTGGGGCGCACAGGCGCTGCTGCTGGGCTCCATCTTCGCCCTGTCACCGCTGGCGGTAGTGAGCATGAGTTTCTACCCGATGGCGCTCGCGGTGGCGGCACTGATTGCCGTGTTCGTGAAGCACCAGATGCGCGGCAAAGCTGACAAGTAACAGACCAGACGCTGGCGCGCCGACATGCCATCAACAGGGGCCACACCCTGGCCCTTGTTGACTCACTATCGGATCCGCCAGCATTTATCCCACCGTTCCGGGCATCAGCCGTCCGGGACGGGGTTTCCCTGCCCCCCTTAACGTCAAGAGTGAATGTGCTAAGGTAGAGCGCGTTCAAGCCATCGATGCGCAGCTATACCAGAGGTTCCCCATGCATGAGTCCCAACCCGAACGTCAATCCCTGCGCCAACTGGTTCGTCAACGCCGCAAAAATCTGAGTCCGGCCGAGCAGCAGGCGGCGGCCCAACAGCTGCTGGCCCAGTTCAAGCAACACCCCGAGATCCTCGCCGCCAAACGCATTGCCCTCTATCTGGCCAATGACGGGGAGATCAATCCCTTGCCCACCATCCATTGGCTGTGGGCCCAGCACAAAGAGGTCTACCTGCCGGTGCTCCACCCCTTTACTCCGGGTCACCTGCTCTTTTTGCGCTATACCGCCACCAGCCCCATGGTACGCAACCGCTACGGAATCGAAGAGCCGGAGCTGGATATCCTGCAGGTGGTGCCCCACAGCACGCTCGATCTTATCTGCACCCCGCTGGTCGCCTTCGATGCCCAGGGCAATCGTCTTGGCATGGGGGGCGGCTACTACGATCGCACTCTCGCCATCTGGCATGAGCACAAGCTGGGCCCCAAGCCGCTCGGCATTGCCCACGACTGCCAGCAGGTGGATGCGGTCCCGCAAGAGGAGTGGGATGTGCCGCTGCCCCAGATCATCACCCCGAGCCACTGCTGGCGCTTTGAATAGGCTGTTTTTGGCAGGCAGCCCCTGCTTTGTGTGCGCAAACGCAGAATAAACAGGCAAACGATTTACAAAGTCCCTCTTTTTGCCCAGGAACGTGAGCAACAAGGTCGCGACGGGGTACCGGGTTGGATATAATGCGCCCGCTTTTTTCTTAAGGAACGATCATGACTCAAGATGAAATGAAGAAGGCGGCCGGTTGGGCTGCGCTCAAGTATGTGGTTCCCGGCACCATCGTCGGGGTGGGCACCGGCTCTACCGTCAACCACTTTATCGACGCGCTGGCGACCATGAAGGACGAGATCAAGGGGGCGGTATCCAGCTCCGTGGCCTCTACCGAGCGCCTCAAGGGCTTCGGCATCACCGTATATGATCTCAACGAGATCGACGCCCTCTCCGTCTATGTGGATGGCGCCGACGAGATCAACGCAACCCGCGACATGATCAAGGGTGGTGGCGCAGCCCTGACCCGCGAGAAGATCGTTGCCGCCGTCGCTGACAAGTTCATCTGCATCATCGACAACACCAAAACCGTCGACGTGCTGGGCCAGTTCCCGCTGCCGGTGGAAGTGATCCCGATGGCCCGCGAATACGTGGCCCGCGAAATTCGCAAACTGGGTGGCAACCCGGTGTGGCGTGAAGGGGTTGTCACCGACAACGGCAACCACATTCTGGATGTGAAAGGCATGGCCATTACCGACGCCAAGGCGCTGGAAGTGAGACTGAACGCCATCGTTGGCGTGGTCACCAACGGCCTGTTCGCCGCCCGCGGCGCCGATGTTGTCCTGATCGGTACGCCGGACGGCGTGATTACCCAGTAATCCCGACACCGGTAGCACAGTGCAGCGGCATCCTCCCTCGCCCGCCAGCGCCACTCTACCAGCCCTGACGCAACAGCGGCGTTGATTGAGCCCCGAGATGGGATATGACCCAAACATTGCACTGTGAATAAATGACGGCGCCTGATGGCGCCGTTTTTATTTATCCCTCAACAAGTTGCATACGGATGTTTACAACATTCGTTGATAACTTCAAAGAATTTGACTTTCGTCACAAATATTCCCTCTCCCAAACGTTTTTGCTACTTTACGGTTTTCTTCGCACACCAAATCTGCACTTACGTTTGCACATACAGAGGGATCGTCATGACTGCCAAGTTTTCGTTGGACAAGGATAAAATCAAGGTTCTGCTGCTGGAGGGGGTTCACCCCAACACCGTTGAGACCTTTCGTGCCGCAGGTTACACCAGTGTGGAGTATCTCAAGACCTCGCTTTCCGAAGAGGAGCTGATCGAGCAGATCCGCGACGTCCATTTCATCGGGCTGCGCTCCCGCACCCAGATCACCGAGAAGGTGCTCGACGCCGCCAACAAGCTGGTCGCCATCGGCTGCTTCTGCATCGGTACCAACCAGGTCGAGCTGGAAGCGGCCCAGATCCGCGGTATTCCGGTCTTCAACGCCCCCTTCTCCAACACCCGCTCGGTCGCCGAGCTGGTACTGGGCGAGATCCTGCTGCTGCTGCGCGGCATCCCCGAGAAGAACGCCAAGTGCCATCGCGGCGTGTGGGAAAAACTGGCCAACCGCTCGGTGGAAGCGCGCGGCAAGAAGCTCGGCATCATCGGCTACGGCCACATCGGTACCCAGCTTGGCATCATCGCCGAGAGCATCGGCATGAAGGTTTATTACTACGATATCGAGAACAAGCTCTCGCTGGGTAACGCCATTCAGGTGCCGAGCATGGTCGAGCTGCTCAATATGTCTGACGTCATCAGCCTGCACGTGCCGGAGACCGCCTCCACCAAGAACATGATCGGAGCCGAGCAGCTGCGGATGATGAAACCGGGCGCCATCTTTATCAACGCCGCCCGCGGTACCGTGGTGGATATCGATGCGCTGGCTGACGTCATCAAGAGCGGCCATATTGCCGGCGCCGCCATCGACGTCTTCCCGGTCGAGCCCAAGTCCAACGACGAGGAGTTCCAAAGCCCGCTGCGTGGGCTGGAGAACGTGATCCTGACCCCGCACATCGGTGGCACCACCCATGAGGCGCAGGAGAACATCGGGCTGGAAGTGGCCAACAAGCTGGTCAAATACTCCGACAACGGCTCTACCCTCTCCGCCGTCAACTTCCCGGAAGTGTCGCTGCCGGGCCACAAGGGCTCCAGCCGCCTGCTGCACATTCACCGCAACCAGCCGGGGGTGATGAACCAGATCAACCAGATCTTCGCCGAAGAGGGGATCAACATCGCCGGTCAATACCTGCAAACCAGCAGCCATATCGGTTACGTGGTGATCGACGTGGAGACCGAGCACAGCGAGAAGGCGCTAGCCAAGCTCAAGGAGATCAACGGCACCATCCGTGCCCGCATCCTCCACTGATAGCCCCTTATCTGCGCAGCAAAAAGCCCGTCGTGATGACGGGCTTTTTTATGAAGCAGAACCTAAAGGCAGCGTAGTGACTTACCACCATCCCAACAGGTTGCGGCCCACCAGCGCGCCCCATACCAGGGCATTAAGGGCCAGCGCGATAAAGACGGCGGCAGAGCCCAGATCCTTGGCGCGACCGGAGAGCTCATGATGCTCAGAGCCAACCCTGTCTACCACAGCTTCAATGGCGGAGTTGAGGATCTCGACGATCACCACCAGCCAACTGATGACGATAAGCAGCAGGATCTGGTTGAGAGAATCCCCCAGCCAGAAGGCAAGTGGCATCAGCAACAGGATCAGCATCAGCTCCTGCCGAAAAGCCGCCTCGTTAATCCAGGCTGACTTGAGCCCCTTCATGCTGTAACCGGTTGCGTTGATGATGCGGGTGACCCCGGTTGCCCCTGGCTTTGCCACGCTATCTACCTCATTTGGAATCGATTTTGGCCTCACATCCTATCAGAGCCCCCCAAGGTTTCAATCAGGGGACTTTTGCTTTATTTTATCTCTTTGCTTTTTCGCCCCTTGCGGCTGACACCACCCACTCGAGACTTGAGTTGTATGTCCATTCACACAGATGAATTGCGCACCCGTCGCCTGGAGTCACTGATCACTCCGAGCGAGCTTGCACACGCGTTTCCGATCACCGATACCATTGCCCAGAATCTGCTGGATGCCCGTCGCGAAGTGGAAGCCATTCTAGCCGGAGACGATCAGCGCCTGCTGGTCATTGTCGGCCCCTGCTCTATTCATGATCCCGCTGCTGCTCGCGAGTATGCCCAGCGCCTCAACGCCCTGCGCGAGCAGTATAAAGAGAGCCTCTGCATCGTGATGCGCACCTACTTCGAGAAGCCGCGCACCATCGTCGGCTGGAAAGGGCTGATCAACGATCCGCGCCTCGATGGCAGCTTCGATGTCAACGAAGGGCTGAAACTGGCGCGCAAACTGCTGGTCGATATCAACGAACTGGGCATGCCAACCGCCACCGAATTCCTCGATATGGTGACCGGCCAGTATATTGCCGACCTCATCACCTGGGGCGCCATCGGCGCACGTACCACCGAATCCCAGGTACACCGCGAGATGGCTTCGGCCCTCTCCTGCCCGGTTGGCTTCAAGAACGGCACCGACGGCAATACCCGCATCGCCATCGATGCGGTGCGCGCCGCCCGTCACAGCCACATCTTCTATTCGCCGGACAAGGACGGCAAGATGACCATCTACCGCACCGCTGGTAACCCCTTTGGTCATGTGATCCTGCGTGGCGGCCACCGACCCAACTACGACACCGCCAGTGTCGATGAAGCGTGTGAAGCGTTGGCCGATGTGGGCCTGCCGGAGCGTCTGGTGGTCGATTTCAGCCATGGCAACAGCATGAAGGATCACCGCCGTCAGCTGCTGGTGGCGCAAGATATCTGCGATCAGCTGCGCCGCGGCCGTACCGGCATCGCCGGCATCATGGCAGAAAGCTTCCTGGTGGAAGGGCGTCAGGATGTGGAGAACGGCTGCGCCGCCACCTTTGGCCAGAGCATCACCGATGCCTGCCTGTCATGGAGCGACACCGAAACCCTGCTGGCGATGCTGGCAGAGGCTGCACTGGTACGCCTTGCCAAGCGGCAAGCCTGAGCCCCGATGACGAATATCGGCTGGCAGATAGTCCCCCTCGACGAGACTCTGCTGGCGCAGTGGGCAACCCTGCGCCAGCAGCTGTGGCCGCACCACGCACTTTCGGCCCACCTGCAGGAAGGGGTTGAGATGTTGGCCAATGCACATATCAACGCCTTTCTGGCGCTGGATGAGCAGAGTCAGGCGGTAGGCTTTGCCGATGCAGCCCTGCGCCACGATTACGTGAACGGCTGCGAGAGCAGCCCGGAGGTCTATCTGGAAGGAATTTATGTGCAACCGGCATCGCGCCAGCGCGGGCTGGCCCGAGCCTTGATTGTCCGGGTAGCGCAGTGGGGCCGTGAGCAGGGTTGCCGCGAAATAGCCTCCGATACAGCTATCGACAATTTACCCTCGCAGAACATGCACGAGCGACTCGGCTTCCGCGAAACAGAGCGGGTGGTCTTCTTCAAAAAGGCCCTCGGCTGACGCCAAGGGCCTTTCTTGTTTCTCACAAACTGGGCATAAACCACACGCGCCCCGCAGCTTCGATGCGGTTGGTGCGGATCTGGAATACCTGTGCCAGCAGCGCCTCATCCACCAGCTCGACACCCCCTTCGCGCACCACCGCGCCCCCTTGCAGGCAGAGAATTCGGTCGGCCCAGTCGATGGCCAGATTGATATCGTGGATGGCGAGCACCACCAGCAAGCCCTGCCCGGCCAGGGTTTTCAGCAACCGCAATAGCGCCAGCTGGTGATGCAGGTCGAGCCCCGCCAGCGGCTCGTCCAGCAGCAGCACCTTGCCGGTCGGATTGAGGCTCGGCCACACCTGCAGCAAGGTGCGGGCAATCAGCACCCGCTGCTGTTCGCCCCCCGACAACCGGCTGAAGTCACGAGCCAGCAAAGCTTCCAGCTCCAATGCCTCGCACAATGCATTTATCGCCTCGTTCTGTCTGGCGGGCGCAACCGCCTCATTGAGCCCGAGGCTCAACACCTGAAACACCGGAATATGAAACAGCTGGGGCTGACGCTGGGGCAGCATGGCACGCCGTTTGGCAAGCTCGGGCCAACTCAGGTCAGTAAGCACTTCCCCCCCCAGCAGCACTGTGCCATCGGCGGGTAAAATCCCCGCCAGCGCCCCGAGCAGGGTCGACTTGCCAC
>NZ_JBFODV010000261.1:0-55420 GCF_040908495.1 Aeromonas sp. R1-1
GACATTCTTGGCGCAATTTGAGGAGAGATCATGCAGACCGACACCACCCTGACCCCGGAATATGAAGCAGAGCTGGAAGCCTTTATGGCTGACGGTGGCACCCTGGCCATGCTGCAGGATATCTCGGGCGACACCCTGGAGCAGCTCTATGCCCTGGCCTTTGGCCAGTATCAGGCCGGCAAGTGGGAGGATGCTCACAAGATCTTCCAGGCCCTCTGCATGCTGGATCACTATGAGCCGCGCTATTTCCTTGGGCTGGGTGCCTGCCGTCAGGCGATGGGGGAGTTTGAAACGGCGGTTCAAAGCTACAGCTTTGGCGCCATGCTCGACCTGAACGATCCCCGTTTCCCGTTTCATGCTGCCGAGTGCCGGCTGCAACAAGGTGATTTGAACGGGGCCGAGAGTGGCTTCCACTCGGCCCGACTGCTGGCGGACACAGATCCCCGGCAGGCAGACCTGGCGGCAAGCGCCAAGGTCATGTTGGAAGCCATCGCAATCAGAAGGGATCTGCAAGATGAACCCGATCAGTAATGAAAGACAGGTTTCCCCGCTGGGAAACACAGGTGATGTTGCGGGCCTGGCGCCCGTAACCCAACCTCGCAGTGAAACACGGCTCGATGCCGCCACGGTGCAAGTCGCCGGTCAGGCCCGCAAGTCAGGGGTCTCGCTAAACGCACCACTGGCGGTAAGCAATAGCCAGGTCAGTGCGCAGCAACTTGGTGAAATCGGCAAGTTGGTGGCTTCGGTGAAAGAGAACACCCGCTTGATTCTGCCGCACACCACCGGGTTGGTGACAGCAGCCTTTACCTCGCCCGAAGCGTTCGAGATTGAGCTGGGCAAGCTCACCAGCGATCTGGAGAAGACCCAGACCAAGCTGAAGCTTGATGATATCCGACAAGCTCGCACGCTGAACGAGAAGAAGATCGGCGAGAACCAGGCGAAGATCAAAGAGGCAGAAGAGAGTGCCCAGGAGGCCAAGAAGGCCGGTATCTTTGGCAAGATTTTTGGCTGGATCAGTGCCATCGCCTCGCTGGTGATCGGTGCCATCATGGTGGCAACCGGGATTGGTGCTGCCGCCGGTGCCCTGATGATCGCAGCTGGCGTCGTTGGCGTGGTCAACATGGCTGTGCAGCAGGCTGCCGCTGATGGCCTTATCTCCAAGGAGGTGATGGAGAAGCTGGGGCCAGCCCTGATGGGGATAGAGATTGCATTGGCAGTGATTTCGGCCGCAGTCAGTTTCGGTGCGACCATTGGCGGTGCGATTGCCAAACTGGGCGCCAAGATTGGTGGCAAGGTTGCGGATGTTACCGCCAAAATCGTTGCCAAAGCGGGTGAAATGGCCGCCAAATTTGGTGCCAGAGCAACCGTTGAGGCGGTGAAGGTGAGTGACAAGGTGGCGAAAGTGGCCAAACTGGCCACCCAGGGTGCCGATATCCTCATTGATGTGAGCAGTGGCGTGGCCAAAACGGTCCAGTCGGCGAAAGAGTCCGAGTCGCTCGATGCCCAAGCTGATCTTGCCTTGAGCAAGAGCGAGATGACCGAACTGCAAGGGGTCATCGACAAGCTCAAGGAGGCGATAGCCCAGATGATCGAGGCGTTCCAGCAGACCATGGAGATGATCTTCCTGATGATCAATGCCAAGGGCGACATGATGAACAACCTGGCCCGCAGACCTGCCGCTATCTAAGGAGTACCGACCATGATTAACAGTGATTATGCAAATGGTGTGACCCGTACCGCCCCGCTGACCGAGGTGCAAGCCGGTGAGCCGCAGCAGGTTCGCAGTGCGACCACTGCCCATGAGGCTGCCGTTTCGACCCGTTCGCAAGGGGCAGAGAACAAGAGCGTTCCTACTCTGCCACGCCCCTCCATCCCCTTCGATACCAAAGGGGTGACCCAGATGGTTGCGCAGCTGGACAGTGCGATGGATATGATGTCCTTGCTGTTCAAGCTGGCCCGCCAGGCCCGTGAGGAGGGGTTGCAGGTTCGGGACATCGAAAACAAGCTGGTCATCAGTAGCCAGCAGGCGCAGGTTGACGAGATGCGCCACGGCGCCAAGCTGATGATCGTCATGGCGGTGGTCTCCGGCGTGATGGCGGGGTTCTCTGCCATTATGGGCGGGATCAGCCTGGGCAAGGGCGCCAAGACTATCAAGCAGCAACAATCCCTTGATGGCAAGATTGCCGGTCGCGAGGCCTTGATTGACGCCAAGGTTGATAGCTTGAGCAAGCAGGGCCAGCAGGTTGACCGTGCTGATGTGGGCAAAGTCTGGAAACAGGATCAAGTTGCAGACAGTAATGCGAGCCGATTGTTGGACAAGAAATTTGCTCGCACTTCCGAACGGGGTCAGGTGTTCAACACCGTAACCCAGTCTGTGGGGCAAATGAGCAACTCTGCGGTGCAGGTGGCGCAGGGTGATAGCCAGGCCAATGCGAAAGAAGACGAGGTCGAGGCGACCATCAGTCAGAGCGAGAAGCAGAAGGCCGAGGACAATATGTCCTTCAATGCCAATTTTATGAAAGATCTGCTGCAACTGATGCAGCAGTATTCCCAGAGCCAGAATCAGGCCTGGAAAGCGGCATTCGGCGTGGCATAAACGTCATGGCAATCAAGGCGCCCACTGGGGCGCCTTTTTGTTTTTCCGACCATTTTTCTTAAAAGTGCCGCCCTTGAGTGACAGCCCGCATGTCGGTGGCAGGCTAACATCTCTTCCTCTCTGCTGGAGGAAATCATGGATGTAACTGTCATCATCAATCGACTGCTCGCTGAATTTGCCACCAAATATGGTTTGCCATCCCTGGCTCTGAATCAGGAGGGGGTTGCGGCGCTCTGCTTTGACGAGCAGTTGCAACTCAGCCTGATCCTGGTGCCAGAGCGGGATCAGCTGGTGTTGCAGGCTGACGTGGCCGAGCTGCATCAGGTGGGCGAGGGGATTTTCCGTCAGTTGGCCAGCTTCAATCGTCACTGGTATCAGTTCAATCTTCACTTCGGTTTCGATGAAGAGAGTCTGACGGTGCAACTCTATCGCCAGATGGCGGCAAGCCGGTTGACCCTGGCGTACCTTGAAGAGAGTCTCGCCAGCATGCTGGAGCATGCCGAGTTCTGGCAGGAGTTGCTGCAACCCGGTACTCGGGAGGCAGGCAGCAGTGATCAGGTGATGGGAGTGCGGGTATAACCATGAAGATTCAGGAATCACAAGGCGCGCTGGCCCTGCATGGGGCAGGGGCGGGCAAGGTAGGGGCATTTGCAGGCAGAACCGTGAGTGCCCGGTCAGCCAGTGCGAGCCAGGTTCCCCTGTCGGCACTGCTGCGACGCTCCATTACCCTCAATCAGGTCCAGGAGCTGGCGTTGCAGCGACTGCAGCAGGGCGAGCACACTCCGCTGAGTGAACGGCGGATCCGGGTGTTATGAGAGGTCTGCTGCTACTGATGCTGTTGGCCATGCTGGCCGGTTGTGTCACCACCCCGGAGCTGAAGCCATCGCAACAGCAACTCAAGGGCGAGGTGCGCTTCCCGCAAGCCTTGCCACGTCCGGCGACGGTGGAGGTGGCGGTGCTCAGCGTGATCGGGGGGCGTCCGTTGCAAGTGGCAGCCACCCGTTATGAGGTGACCATGCTGCCATTGCTGTTTGATCTGCGTTTGACCCCTCTGCAACTGGCGGAAGGGGAGATCTATCTGCGGGCCCGCTTGCGATTTATAGATGGCTCCGCGGTACAGGCTATGAGTCAGCAGAAAGTTTTTAAGATTTTTAATGACAAAAAAATGGTTATTCAATTGCAGCCAAAAGCTTGTTATCCACAATGTCAGTAATGATTGTGTTTAAATAAAAAGCATCAAATCAATCATTTATTAATTTGTCAGTTAAGATTGAAGGTTTCTTTTTGTAACGAAGTATTTTTTGCTGTAAGCACACCATTAAGTATGAGTCGTTGCACTGGATAAATAGTGTGTTAGCTCTAATTTTAGGCTGGTTTTTCTGCTTGTGACTGTTGTAGGATCCCCCTTCATTTCAATGGTGATTAATTTTTGAATTCACCAGCGAATGACTTGATTACAAAATAATAAATAAAAATAACAGCAATAATAAAGCACCCGAGAGCGACCCGCTTCCGGAGGTGTTACTGGTACTACACGCAGATTCAGGAAAATAAAACATGAAAGGCATTACTACCACAGAGAAGGGCGATATGGCCCTGCTCCAGTGGTGCATGTCTGCTTTTAACGTTATCGAACATCCGCAAGAGGGAATTTATATTCTCCTGGAAGGATCGATGAAGTGGCAGGACTGTACCGATACCTATGAATTATCCTCCAACGAACTTCTGTTCGTGCGCCGTGGCAACTACGCGGTCTGTACCGGTGACGGCCCCTGCCGCCTGCTTTGGCTACCTCTGTCAAACTCCTTTTTGCAAGGCTTCTTGCAACGTTTTGGTTCACTATTGAGTGAAGTCCCCCGGCTGGAGGGGATGGCCCCCACGCTGTTGCCGTTTCACTCATCCCCTTTGCTGACCCAATGTATTCAGGGGCTGCGCGGGTTGACCGAACATGAACATCCCCCCGCACTGGCCCAATTACGCACCGAAGAGTTGTTGTTTCTGCTCGCGTTTGGTGAACAGGGGCCTCAACTGATGTCTATTTTGCGCCAGCTGAGCAATCGCCAGGTCGAGCGGTTGCAACAGTTTATGGAAAAGCACTATCTGATGGAGTGGAAGCTCAGCGAATTCGCCAAAGAGTTCGGTATGGGATTGACCACTTTCAAGGAGCTGTTTGGCTCGATATATGGTGTTTCTCCACGCGCCTGGATCAGTGAAAGGCGGATCCTTTTCGCTCATCAGTTATTACTCAATAGTGAAATGAGCATCGTCGATATTGCGATGGAGGCCGGCTTCTCCAGCCAATCCTATTTTACCCAGAGTTATCGTCGTCGTTTTGGCTGTACGCCAAGCCGTGCCCGACACGGCACAGATTAACGCCGGACTAAAATAATCTGACGTTTTTTATAAGCCGCGGAGCGAGGCAATGGATAGAATAGCCAGCATATCGAAACATCATTCCATTATTGCCCGCAGCAAGATGATCAAGGCATAGCATGAGTCAGCAAGATCACCATTCACCTAACCAGGGCCTGTTTGCAGGTCGTCGGGTTACCGTTGTCCAGCCAGATACCCTGAGTCGGGATCGTCTGGTCGGCCAGCTGTCCGTGCTCCGTTATCAGGATGCCGGCGTGATCACCTCGCAGCAGATGGCCCTGTTGCAACGACTGTTGCCAAGAACTCGACTGGAGAGTCTGTTGGGCTCCATCTGGTTTCAGCGCCGTCTCGATGCCGCGCTGGCCGTCTCGCGTGAGGAGCTGCAACAGATCTTGCGTCTGGCAGGCAGTGAGCGTTGTGACTGGATGCAGCAGCTGGGGGACCGCATCAATCTGGCGGATCGTCCCTTGCTGTGGCACTGGGTGCTCTATCCCTTGCACCGCTGGTGGGTTCAGCGTCTTGAACCACTTTACGGCGCCTGGCTTAACGAACTGGAGCAGTTGCAGGTGATGCGCCGCCAGCTCAATGCCCAGGCTGTGTTCTGGCAGACCGTGGTCGATGTACCGGCGGATCTGGAGAGCCGGATCGCCGATCAGCTTGAGCAGTTGAACCAGCGCGAGCAGGAGCTCACCCGGCTGCAGACTGATTGTGAGACACGTCTCCAGCTGGCCTGGCCTGCCTGGTATGCACAAACGAGCAAGGAGGGAGACCCGGTTCACCTGATGCCGGTACCGCTTGAGCTCGGCACATTCTGGCATGCCCTGCAGGCTCTGCCCCATCAGGATGAGGCAGCCCTAACCCTGCATGAGTGGCTGGCTGGCCGGGGCATTGCCCTGGGTCAGGATCACTTCTACTGGCAGCCTCCTGCGCCCTAGATAGCCCGAGGAACTATGCAAACGCTACTGAATCGATTGGCCGCAAACCTTGGCCAAGGGCCTTTTATTGCCGACGCACAGGGAAAGTACCATCTGCGGATCGATGGTTATCCCCTCTTTCTGACCCCCAGAAACGGTGAATTGCTGCTGAGTACCCCGCTTGCAAGCAGCCAGAGGAATGACGCTGAGGCCCATGATCCGGCGCTGCTAAAGCGTCTGTTGCAACAGGTGGTGGCCTGGGGGCGTCATGCCCCCCATGCCCTGGTGCTGGACGATCTTGGCAATTTGCAGCTGGAGGCGCGGCTCGCGCTGGAGTGGCTCGATGAGGCGCTGCTGGCGGAGCGCCTGAGCCAGCACATCGCCCTGCTGGAGCGCTTGGAACCCCAATTGACCGAGGCCGCCTTGGCCCCCCAATGGAGACAGATGATATGGCACCCTTGAGTGTGCAACCCCTGCTGCGTCCCCTGTTGTGGATCTGCCTCGCCGTGATGGCGTGGCAGCGTCCCGCCATGGCACAGGAGCTGGACTGGGTGCCCATGCCTTACAGCTATGTGGCTGAAGGGGAGAGTCTGCGCGACGTGCTGGTCAACTTCGGTGCCAACTACGAGGTCTCCGTGGTGGTCAGCGACAAGGTCAACGATCAGGTCAACGGTCAGTTTGAGCATGACGAGCCGCTCGCCTTTTTGCAGCAGCTCTCCTCCCTCTACAACCTGGTCTGGTACTACGACGGCAATGTGCTCTACGTCTTCAAGAACAGCGAAGTGCAGTCCCGTCTCATCAATCTTGAGCAGACTGGCGCTGCAGAACTCAAGCAGGCGCTGCAACGAGCCGGGATCTGGGAGCCCCGCTTTGGCTGGCGCCCCGATGCGGATAACCGGCTGGTCTATGTCTCCGGCCCGCCCCGTTACCTTGAACTGATCGAGCAGACCGCGCTGGCATTGGAGCAACAGTCTCAGCTGCGCAGCGAGAAGACCGGGCCGCTGGCCATCGAGATCTTCCCCCTCAAGTACGCCTCGGCGACTGACCGATCCATCCAGTACCGCGATACCGATGTGGCGGCGCCCGGTGTGGCGACCATTCTGGCCAAACTGCTGAGCGATGCTGGCGTGCAGATGGTCAACGGCGAGGGCAATAAAGGCGCCGCAGCCACCTCCGGTCAGGCCATCGTGCAGGCCGATCCTTCCCTCAATGCGGTGATCGTGCGCGATGCTCCGGAGCGGATGGCGATGTACGGCAAGCTGATCGCCGCGCTCGACAAACCGGCGGCCCGCATTGAGGTGGCGCTCTCCATCATCGACATCAATGCCGAGGATCTCTCCCAGCTGGGGGTGGATTGGCGAGTGGGGATCCGCACCGGTTCCAACCAGCAGGTGATTATCAAGACCACCGGCGATCGCAAAGGAATTGAAGGGGGCGCTGCGCTCGGCAGTCTGGTGGACTCCAAGGGACTCGACTATCTGCTGGCCCGGGTCAACTTGCTGGAAAACGAAGGCAATGCCCAGGTGGTCTCCCGCCCGACCTTGCTGACCCAGGAAAACACCCAGGCGGTGATCGACCACAGCGAGACCTATTACGTGAAGATCAGCGGCGAGCGGGTGGCCGAGCTGCAGGGGATCACTTACGGCACCATGTTGCGGATGACGCCCCGGGTGATCCAGATGGGTGACAGACCCGAGATCAGCCTGAGCCTCCACATCGAGGATGGCAACCAGAAACCCAACAGTGCGGGGGCCGATGGCATTCCCACCATCAGTCGCACCGTGGTCGATACCATCGCTCGGGTCGGCCATGGCCAGAGTCTGCTGATAGGCGGTATCTACCGCGACGAGATGAGCGAGAACCTGAGCAAGGTGCCCTTCCTTGGTGACATCCCCTATCTGGGGGCGCTGTTCCGTAGCAAGGACACCCAGACCCGTCGTTCGGTGCGGCTCTTTATCATCGAGCCTCGTCTGATTGATGACGGTATTGCCCACTATCTGGCCCTCGGCAATGGTCAGGATCTGCGAGCCGGGGTGCTCGCTGCTGATGAGATCTCCAATCAGAGTCTCTCCCTTGGCAAGGTGCTGGGGGGCGCGCAATGCCAGCCGCTGGCTGCAGCCCGTGATGTGCAGCAACTGCTGCGTCAGGGGGGCAAGAGCTCGTCCCTCACCCAGTGCCGGATGGGCAATGAGCTGGGGTGGCGTCTGGTCGAAATGAACAAGGATCAAAAATGTACACCGGCCGCCAGCTGGTGCGTGCAGGCGGGCAATGAGGGCGCTACCCGATGAGCTGGAAGTGCCGCGTATATCGCGGGCTCAACCGCGGGGTAGAAGTTCCACTGCCGGAGGGGCGTCTGGTCATCGGTTCCGATCCCCTCAAGGCTGATCTGGTGCTGGTGGATGAGGGGATGGCCCCCGAGCATCTGGTACTGCTGGTGAATGGGGAAGGGATCACCCTGCAAGCCTGGGCGGACGGTATTACCCCGACTCAGGACGGTGTCGCCCTGACCGCGGGAGAGACGCTCAGGGCGGGGACTCGACTGGAGGCAGGCCCGCTGCTCTGGAGCTTCTGTGACAACAGTCGTTCGCTACCCGAACAGCTGGAGGCTCTGGCGGCGGTGGTTGCTCCTTCTCGTGCGCCGCGGCGGCGGGCAGCGGGCGCCGACGTCTGGATGGGCGCCCTCTGCCTGAGTCTGGTGGTCGCCGTGGTCTTGCTGCTCGGCACGGGCTGGTGGCATGGCGCCGACGAGAACGAATCCGCCCGCAGTGAGCAGGCATTGAAGCGCTTTCTGGCCGCACCAAACTACCGTCAGGTGGTGCTGAACAGTAGTGACCCCGAGCTGTGGCAGCTCTCGGGTTATGTCGATGAGAACAGCGCGCGTCTTGCTTTGCAACAGTACCTCGACAGCAAAGGTTTCAGCTACCGGCTGGAGCTGCGCACCATGGAAGATCTGCGGCAGGGTGCCGGCTTTATCTTGCAGAAGCTGGGTTATGAACAGCTGCAGATCCGCAATGGCAAGGAGCCCGGCTGGCTCAAGCTCAGCGGTGAAATTCAGGGGCAGGATGGCAAATGGAGCACCATTGAATCTCTGCTCAAGCAGGAGGTCCCCGGCCTGCTGGGGGTTGAGAATCAGGTACAGATTGCCGGGGCTTATCGCAAGCGCCTCGATGCCTTGCTGCAGGAGCAGGGGCTGGCTGGTGCATTACGGGTGCGTGAGGCGGGTGGGCGACTCGAACTCTCCGGCCAGCTGGATGAGCGCCAACTTGGCCAGTTTCAGCAGGTCAATCAGCAGTTTCGCCGGGAGTTCGGTACACACCCGACGCTGGAGCTGATCAACCAGACCAGAACGCCGCGTCAGGATGAGCTGGAGTTCGACGTGCGCAGCGTCTCGTTTGGTCGGGTGCCTTATGTGGTATTGGCAGACAACCAGCGCTATCCGGTTGGGGGCGCAACCTCCAGCGGGGTGCGGGTGCTGGCCATTCGCCCCGATGCGGTGGTGGTGAGCAAAGGCAAGCAGCAATACATCGTCAAATTAAAAGGAGCCGAGCGGCATGATGACCAGTTTGGAAGCGCGACTGTCCGGCGCTGATCCCGCCTTTGCCCGTGAGCTGCATGAGCAGCTTGTTCAGGCGCAGGGTGAAGTGAAACGGCAACTGCTGCGCGGGGGAACCCCGCAACAGTATCGGGAGTGGCAACAACAGGCCGACGCCATTGAGGCGGGGCTCACGATCATTGGCAAGATAAAGGAGCACAACCATGGCTGATTACTTTACCTATACGGACAAGAACAGTAACACCCTCGATCAAGTGGCAGAAAACCTTTCTGGTCAGGCCAACACCGCCAACACCGAGGTCAACAAGGCCATTGAGGCGATGAAAACCAATCCGGATAACCCGGCGCTGTTGGCCGAGTTGCAGCACAAGATCAACAAATGGTCGGTGATCTACAACATCAACTCCACCGTGACTCGGGCCATGAAAGACCTGATGCAGGGTATTTTGCAGAAGATTTGATGATGAACCCTGAACTCAAGCGACAACTGGCCGAACTTGCGCTGGCTGGTACCGGCCACCATTGTCACCAGGAGGCGGCTACTATTGCCGACTGGCTGGCGGGTGCGCCGGAGATGACCGAGTGTGTAACGCTCATTCGCCTCTCCTCCCTGATGAACCGGGGGGATTACCAGGCCGCTTTGCAGCTTGGTGGCGAGCACTGCACACCGGATATCGAACCCTGGCTGGCCCTGTGCGAGTGGCGGCTTGGTCAGCAGGAGGCGCTGACTGCACGGTTGCTCCGACTGGAGCAGAGCGGTCAGCCAACCTTGCAACAGTTTGCCGCCGGCCTGCGTGAGCAGATGGCCTCATGAAAATTGAAGGCAGCGATCAGCTGGGGGGAGAGCAGCCGTTGCGTCAGCCGCCCCCGCCCGAATCCATGGCCCAACGCCAGTTCGAGCGACTGCTGGCCAAGACCCCCGAGCCGGATCTGTTCGAACGCTGGCAACAGGGGACACCCCTTGAGGGTTTGCTGGCCGGTGTAACACCAGCCGCCAAGCGTGAACTGCTCTGGCAGATCTACCAACAGGGCGACAAACCGGCGCCTGAGATTGGCAAGCAGCTGTTTGCCCCGGTCACCGACAAGCTGATCGCGCGGTTTGGCGAGCGTCAGTCGCCGGTGGTGGATGCCATCGATCTGCCGGAGTTGCGAGCCACCATGCGGGAGTTTGACCCCCTAGCGTCGCGGCGGGAGAAGGTGTTGCTGAACTTGTTGAGCGAGCTCAGGGACGGGCAGGGCGCTGTGCCCGCGGGGCATCAATTTCTCGATGCGCTGGCCCGGCGCGAGCTGATGACCCTGATCCCGCTCAACGGCATGGTAGACAATCTGATGCGCAATTCGCACAAACTTGATCTGGAGGCGTGATGGAAATTACACAGTCTGCCCAGGCGGTGGTCACCAGCCTGGATGAGTTGAAAGCGGTGGATCTCTCCTCGCCCCATGTCGCCAGTTTTGAACAGGCGATGGGGAGCACATCCCAGGGGATGGGGAGCTCCCTGCTGGGGGAGCTGGGGGAGTTGAAGCAGCAGTTTGTCGAGGCCAAACAGAGCCTGCAAGCCGAGCTGGCGACCCCGGGGGATGATCCCAACAGCCTGATGCAGATGCAGTGGTCGTTGATGCGGATCACCATGCAGGAGGAGCTGATTGCCAAGACAGTGGGCAAGATGAGCCAGAACGTAGAAACCCTGTTGAAGACCCAGTGAGGTAGTGTGAAGAGATCGATGCTGATGGGGGTGCTCGGCGCCTCGTTGCTGCTCAGTGGCTGCAAAGTGGAGCTCTATACCGGGGTCACTCAGAAAGAGGGCAACGAGATGCTGGCGTTGCTGCAAACCGAGGGGATCGCCTCGGACAAGCAGCCGGACAAGGATGGCCGCATCAAGCTGCTGGTGGAGGAGTCCGACGTGGCGCAGGCCATCGAGACCCTCAAACGCAAGGGCTATCCAAAAGAGAGCTTCTCCACTCTGCAGGATGTGTTTCCCAAGGATGGCCTCATCTCCTCGCCCACCGAGGAGCGGGCTCGCCTCACCTATGCCAAGGCGCAGGAGATCTCCAATACTCTGTCGGAAATAGACGGCGTGCTGGTGGCTCGTGTCCATGTGGTGCTGCCGGAGGGCAATGAGGGGATCAGCAAGAAACCCTCTCCGGCCTCGGCCTCGGTCTTTATCAAGCATGCGGCGGATATCCAGCTCGATACTTACATTCCGCAGATCAAACAACTGGTCAACAACAGTATCGAGGGGCTCGCCTACGACCGGATCAGCGTGGTGCTGGTGCCCTCGGCCGATGTGCGCCAGAGCCCGTTGATGCCGCGCAATACCTCGCTGTTCTCCATTGAAGTGAGCGAAGGTTCAAAATGGCGGCTGGGTGGCTTGATTGCCCTGTTGCTGGCGCTGGTGGTGACCAGCAACCTGGCGCAATACATGTGGCACCGGAGCCGGAGTCGCGGATGACGGTCGGTTTGACCCCCTATCAGCTGCGCTTTTGCCCGGCCAGTTACCTCCATGAGGCGCATCTGCCCTCATCCTGGGCTCAGGTGCCCAAACTCTTGCCCGAGTGGCGGACGCTGCCAGCCAGTAACGGCGCCCTGCTCGAGGCGCTGGCGCTGGGGATTGGCTATGAGATGCCCGCGCCTCTGGGGGGATTGGCGCTCTTTCCCCAAAGTGAGTTGATGCTGTTGTTGCGCCGTCTGGGGGCCGTGCTGCACGGTGAGGCGATCCGCCACTGCTTGCTGGCACCGAAGCTGCGCCAGATCATCGCCCTGCTGGGGGAGGAGGGGCACAGAGCTGTACTCTCCCAGCTCGACTTGTTGATCGGCCCCTGGCCTGCGGGTTGGCAGCGTCCGCTGCCCACTCAGTTTGATGAAGGCTTGCTGGAAGAGGCGGGCTTGCAGTTCTGGCTGGCTGCGGCCGGAGAGGGCCCCCCTGACTGGGCTCGCCGTCTCGCGCTGCGACTTCCCCTAGCGCCACCCGGACCATCATGGCCTTTGGCGGCTGACCAGCTGCCACTGGCCCGGGCGCTTTGTCTCAAGATTGCCAAACAGGTAACCCCCCAATGCTGCCATTTGTTGAAATAAAGAGTGACCATCTGCAACTGGCGCCAAGCCAGCGTATTTTGCGTAGCCAGGATTACCTCTCCTACCTGAGCGCGCAGGAGCTGGTAGAGGCTGCCCGGGCCCAGGCGGCCGATATTGTGGCGGAGGCCCGCGCCGTCTATGAAGAGCAGAAGAGCCTTGGCTGGCAAGCCGGGATTGACGAAGCCCGGCGCGAACAGGCGGTGCTGATCCACCAGACCCAGTTGCAGTGCCAGGGGTACTATCGCACCGTGGAGCAGCAGATGAGCGAGGTGGTGCTGCAGGCGGTGCGCAAGATCCTGCACGATTACGATCAGGTGGCGCTCACCCTCAAGGTGGTGCGGGAGGCGCTCTCGCTGGTGAGCAACCAGAAGCAGGTGACGATACGGGTTCATCCCGAGCAGGTGCAGGCGGTGCGTGACCAGATCGCCCGGGTGCACAAGGATTTCCCCGAAATCGGCTATCTCGAGATCTCCGCCGATGCCCGCCTCGATCAGGGAGGCTGCATTCTCGAGACCGAGGTGGGGATCATCGACGCCAGCCTCGACGGCCAGCTGGAGGCGCTCTCCCTCGCCATGAACTCGGTGCTGGAAAAGCGCGGTGAACAGCAGGCCCGACTCGCCGGGGCGAATGCCGCGGTTGAATAAGGCGGCTGAATATATGGCCGGCTACGTGAGAGAACATTTATCTGACAAGTCCCGCCGGTTGTTACCTGCCCAAAACAAAACCGCCCCGGATATCCGAGGCGGTTTTTTATTTAGCGATACCGAGATGAGCCGTGGGGGGGGGCACAAGGGCTCAGCGATAGCGGCCACGTACCGAGCTGCTGGCGCGGCCGGCCATCTTGATCAGACTCTGGCGGGTGTGCAGGTGGCAGAGCGCGACGCCGAGGGCATCTGCTGCATCCGCCTGCGGGGTGGCGGAGAGTTTCAGCAGATGGGTCACCATATGCTGCACCTGCTCCTTGGCGGCGCCACCGGTGCCGACCACCGCCTGCTTGATCTGGGTGGCGGAGTACTCGCTCACCGGCAGATAGGCGTTGACTGCGGCGACGATGGCGCTGCCACGGGCCTGCCCCAGCTTCAGGGCCGAGTCGGCGTTGCGGGCCATAAAGACCCGCTCGATGGCAAACTCGGTGGGCTTGAACTGGGTGATGATCTCGCATACCCCGTCATAAACCTGCTTGAGGCGCTCCGGCAGCTCGCCGCAATCGGTGCGGATGCAGCCAGAGCCCAAGTATTCGGCCTTGCCGCCCACGACCCGGATAACCCCGTATCCGGTGATCCGCGAACCCGGATCGATGCCCAAAATAATGCTCATGGGTGTTGATTGCTCTAAACACGAGTGATGGCCGCCAAGATAGCAAACTGTGGCCCGTTTGGCTGTATGTCCCGGGTCAAGCGGGCAAAGATTGGACAGCCTGCGTCGGGCGTGGCTACCCCTTGAACAATTCTATGGTGTCGCCATCCTGCAGGCTGCCCGCGCCACGCACCACCACCCGATCCCCCTGCTTGAGGGCGCCGCTCACCGCTACCTGCTGGCTGTCGCCAAACAGCACGGTGACCGGCACCCGATTTACCTTGAGCGCCTTGCCACTCTGCGCCACCTGATAGACCACGCTGCCATCGGTGCCGAGCACCAGGGCATCTCGGGGCAGCAGCATGCTCTGCTGATCCCCCAGTGGCAGGGCAACCCGTACCGGCGAGCCGATGATGAAGGTGCCCGCTTCCGGTTTGAGGCGCAGCTCGATGAGGCGCGACTTGGGATCGGCGCTGGCGGCTCGCTGGTAATAGACGCCATGACCGCTCAGCTGTTCCCCCTCCACCCGCAGCCGGGTTTGCGGCGCCAGCTGCTGGGCCCAGAGAATGGGGGCCTGCAGGCGGATATCCGGCTGATCCGGGTTGACCAGCTCCAGCGCCTGCTCGCCCGCGTCCACATGCTCGCCGGGCTGGATGAAGTGGTTGTTCACCACCCCGTCGAACGGGGCATAGATGTGGCTGCGGCGCAGCTGTTCTTCAATCTGGTTCACTTGTATGGCGGCCAGCCGCTCGGCCAGCGCGGCCTGCTCCACATCGTAACTGGCCTTGTCGTACTGGCTCTGGGAGGCGCTCTTTTGTTGATGCAGCCGGGTGATCCGCTGGGATTCGGCGCGAGCGAAGCGCAAGTTGCTCTGCCATTTCGCCTGCTCGGCGCGGGCCTGCTCCAGCGAGAGGCGCAGTGCCGCGCTGTCGAGGCGCAGCAGATCGTCCCCTTTTTTGACCCGGCTGCCAAATTCGGCGATCCACTCCACCCGGCCGCTCACTTCGGCGCTTAGCGCCGCCTGCTGGCGACTCGCCACCGTGCCGCTGACCCAGATATTGGCGGCCGCATCCCCTTGGGTCACATCCGCCAGGGTCACCATCTTGCCCTGATCGGCTAATACCGGTAGCGCACTGCCTGCAATCAGCACCGCGCCAGCCAACATTCGGGTAATCATATGTGTCATCGATGAGCTCCTTGCTCAGGCCCGCTGGCGCAGGGGTTGTGGGATCGCCACCTGCTCCCCGAGACGCAGGAAGGCAGGCAACAGGATCAGGGTAAACAGGGTGCTGCAACTCATGCCGCCGACAATGACGGTGGCGAGCCCGCGGTAAATTTCACTCCCCTCGCTCGGACTCAGCATCAGCGGCAGCATGCCGAAGATGCTGGTGAGGCTGGTCATGGCGATGGGACGCATCCGGCTTTGCAGGGCATCGGCCACCGCCAGCTGACGGCTCATGCCGTCCCGCTCGGCGGTGCGGGTCTGATGCACCAGCAGGATGGCGTTGTTGACCACCAGTCCCAGCAGGATGACAAAGCCGATGATGGTGAGCAGGTCCATCGGCAGCGGCACCAGCAGCCCGCTCAGTTGCAGCGCCAGCACGCCGCCAACCGAGGCAAGGGGCAGGGTGAGCAACACCAGCAGGGCATCCTTGAGGGAGGCAAACACTCCCCACAGCAGCACCAGCAGGATCACCACGGCGAACAGGAAGATGGTCCCCAGATTGTCGAGCGCCTGTTGCAGGCTGTCGGCGTTGCCGGCAATGCGCAGCTCGCCACCAGCGGGCAGCAGGGGGCGGATGGCGGCAAAACTGCGGTTTTTCAGGGTGTCGAGCACCTGCTCCATGGTCATGCCCGCCGGGGGCGCTATCTGCAGGCTGATGCTGCGCCGCCCATCGGCCCGGAAGATGCTGGCCGGGCCCATGTCATGCTCCACCCGCAGCAGCTCGCCAAGGGGAACGATGCGCCCGGAGGGGGTGGCCAGCGGCACTGCCTTCAGTTCGTCCGGATTGGCGGAGCTCTGCCCCATCAGCATGATGTCGAGCCGATCCTCGCCATCGAAATACTCGCCGACCCGCAAGCCGTCGCCAAAGGTCTGGATGATGGTGGGCAGGGGTGTGCGATCCCAACCCACTTCGGCGAGACGTCGATCTTGCGGCACCAGTTTGAGCTCGGGAGCGGTGAAGTCGAGACTCGGTTCGGGCCGGACCTGTGCTCCCGGCAGGTCCTTGCTGAGGATCCCCATGCTGGTACGGGCCGCCTGATAGAGCTCGGGCAGGTTGCCCCCCTGCAGCAGCAGGGAGACGCCGTTCTCGCTGTCAAAGCCGCCAAACAGCGACCCCTGACCGCCGAACACCCGGGTGTCGGGAATGCCTACCAGCAGCTGTTTCATCAACAGGCTCTCCAGCTCCTTGATGCGGGTCTCGTCCTTGGGGCGCACGCCAATCTGGGCGCCCCCCGGGTAGCGCAAGATGTAGTAGTTCTTGAGGGCAGGCTCTTTCTCCCCCTTCATGTAGGGGGCGAGGCGGGCGATCAGGGTATCGATCACCTCTTCGCGCTGGGCCTTGAGATTGACCCCGGGGGTGAAGTTCATCCAGACATCCACCGCGTCCCGTTTCACGTCCGGCAGATAGTCCATCTTGGGCAGCAGCGCCCAGGTGGCCAGGGCCGGCAGGCTCATCATCAGGGTGATGACCGTCCAGCGCTGGCGTGAGGTCGAGGTCCAGCGGATCACATGACGGGTAGTGCGCTGCCACAGCGACTCATAGGGATCGGTCAGCGTTTCACGCCCCATCCAGCGCGCCGCCACCGCAGGCAGCACGATGACGGCGACCAGCATGGAGACCGTCACGGCGCAGGCGATGGTCAGCGCCAGATCGGCAAACAGCTGACCCTCCACATCGTTGAGCAGCAACACCGGCAGGAAGATAGCAACCGTGGTGAGGGTGGAGGCGACCAGCGCCGTCCACACCTGACGGGTGCCTTCGAGCGCCGCCTCCGCCTTGCTCAAATCCCCCCGCTCGTGGCGCCGATAGATGCTCTCCAGCACCACGATGGCGGCGTCGAGCACCATGCCGACGGCAAAGGCGATGCCCGCCAGCGAGATGATATTGAGGGTGCGATCCATCACCTTGAGCAGGCAGAAGGTGAGCATGATGCTGATGGGGATGGCGAGGGCAATCATCAGGGTCGCCTTGAGCTGGCGCAGGAAGAGCCAGAGGATGGCGCAGGAGAGCAGCACCCCGAGCCCCAGGTTGGCGGTGACCATGCTGACGGCACGATTGATGTAGAGGGAGGCATCGAACGACTGCTCCATGTGCAGCCCGACCGGCTCCAGCACCTCGCGGTTGAGCTCGTTCACCCGGGCCTTGATCGCCTCAAGGGAGGCCAGGGCATTGGCACCGCTCTCCTTGAAGATCTGGGCGGCGATGGCGGTATTGCCGTTCTGGATCCGCAGCACTGGGTTCTCTTCCCTGGCCACCCTTACTTCCGCCACATCCCGCAGATAGATGGGCAGGCCATCGCGCCAGTCCACCACCTTGTCCCCCAGCGTCTCGACATCATAGCGACCGGCGAAGCGCAGCTTGTACTCCCAGCGCCCGATGTCGAGGGTACCGGCCGACACGTCCCAGCCGGTGGTGGCCCGGCTGGCCAGCACCGGGATCTCCACCCCCAGCTCGGCGGCGCGATAGGGGTCGAAGCGGATCTGGATCTGGCGCTCGTTGATCCCCTCGACTGCGACTGTCGAGACCCCTTCGATGCGTTCCAGCTCGGGTTTGACCCGCGCCTCGATCAACGCCTGATGATCATCGATCACCCCTTTGGCGCCGGGCAGCTGCTGGATGAAGAAGAAGGTGAGGGTGTCGTTGCTGCTGTAGTTGTTGACGTAGGGGCCGCCAATCTTGTCCGGCAATCCCGAGACCCGGTTCAGCCGCGAAATCACATCGAGCTGGGCCCGCTGCATGTCGGTGCCGAGGGCAAACTCCATGTCGATTTCGGTAAAGCCGGGATAGCTGTTGCTGACAAGACTCTTGAGCCCCTGAACCCCCTGCATCTCCTGCTCGATGGGGTCAGTGATCTCCGACTCCATCTCTTGGGGCGAGGCTGAACGCCAGCTCACCGAGATGTTGAGGTGTGGACGGTCGATGTCGGGGAACAGCTGGATCGGCAGTCCCCGGATGCTGAGCAGGCCCAGCAGGAAAATCAGCACGATCGAGACCGCCACCCAGATGGGGCGTTCGATCGCCGTTTTGGCGAGGTTCATTCACTCTTCCTGAGTTGTTGTTATCGGCCATTCCGCTGGCCTTGCTTCCAAAGTCCCTGCAACAGGGACTCAAGCATTTAACTGGAATTCTCCCGGCTTGTAAATGCATGGTTAACAAACAAAAAAACCGGCCACGAGGGCCGGTTTGGTACAGGGTTGCCAGGGGATCAGGCGGCGTGTTCGACCTTGTTTGCTTGCTGGGAGAAGCCTTCCAGCTCGCCCGGGGCGAAGTTGTCTACCTGAATCGCTTCGTAGCGCAGGGCATCGGCGGCCAGCAGCTTGTCCGCTTCGTCCTTGCTCAGGATGGAACCGGCTAGTGCGGCGGCAACCAGCTCCGGCAGCGCCAGTTTGCGAGGCAATTTGCCCTCTTTCTGTGCCTGCACCAGCTTCTTCTCGTAGGGCTGCACGGCGATCATGGCCTGGAAGGCACGCTCCATCAGACCGACCGGATCCGCCTCATCCTTGCCCACATAGCAGAGGGCGGTCAGACGGTCGCGGAACTCGCCAGGCTTCATCATGGCCAGACAGATGGCATGGCAGCGATCGTCTGCCGGCATCTTGTAACCGACGCCGAACGGGAACACCACCCGCTTGAGCACGGCACCCACCACCTTGTTCGGGAAGTTCTGGAAGAAGCCCTCGAACGCCTTGCCAATCAGGTAGAGGTTGCGCTCCACCGCGTACTGTACGAACGGCAGATCGGAGACCATACGGCCCTGATCCTCGTAGTGCTTGAGGGTGGCGGAGGCCAGATAGAGGTGGCTCAGCACGTCACCCAAACGGGCGGAGATCATCTCCTTGCGCTTGAGATCTCCGCCCAGCATCAGCATGGAGACGTCGGCGCACAGAGCCAACCCTTTACTCATGCGAGAGAGCTGCTTGTAGTAGCGGGCGGTTTCACCGGCCACCGGCGCACTGTTGAACTGGCCCAGAGTCAGCCCCTGGAACAGGGAGCCGAAGAAGTTGCCGGCGCCGAAGGCGATGTGCTTCATCAGCAGGGCGTCAAACTTCTCGAGACCGCGCTCCACGTCGGTATCAGCCGCCGCTTCCAGCTCGGCAAAGACATACGGGTGGCAGCGGGTGGCACCCTGCCCGAAGATCATCAGGTTGCGGGTCAGGATGTTGGCCCCTTCCACCGTGATGGCCACCGGAATGCCCATGTAGGCGTAGCCGGTGTAGTTCTTGGGCCCGAGCTGGATGGCACGACCGGCGTGGATGTCCATGGAGTCATCCATGATCTGGCGCGCCATTTCGGTCATGTGGTACTTGGAAATCGCGGTGACGATGGCCGGTGCCTGACCCAAATCCAGCGAACCGGCGGTCATGCGACGGGCCCCTTCCAGCTGATAGGTGAGGCCGCCGATGCGGGCCAGCGCTTCCTGCACCCCTTCAAACTTGCCGATGGACATGCCGAACTGCTTGCGTACGTAGGAGTAGGCGCCCACGGTGCGGCTCGCCATGTGACCACAGGCGGTGCCAAGGGCAGGCAGCGAGATGCCGCGACCGGCTGAGAGGCACTCCACCAGCATGCGCCAGCCGCGACCGGCGTAATCCGGGCCGCCGATGATCCAGTCGAGCGGAATGAACACATCCTTGCCGAAGGTCGGGCCGTTCAGGAACGCCAGACCCATGGGGTAGTGGCGATCGCCGACACGCACGCCCGGGTGGCTGGTGGGGATGAGGGCGCAGGTGATGCCGAGCTCTTCCTTGTCACCCAGCAGTTTTTCCGGGTCATAGAGTTTGAACGCCAGCCCCAGCACGGTGGCGCGGGGCGCCAGGGTGATGTAACGCTTGTTCCAGTTGAGGCGAATACCCAGCACCTCTTCACCCTTGTGCATCCCTTTGCAGACGATCCCCTTGTCAGGAATGGCGCCCGCATCGGAGCCCGCTTCCGGCCCGGTCAGGGCGAAGCAGGGCACTTCCTTGCCATTGGCCAGCCCCGGCAGCCAGAAATCTTTCTGGGCCAGGGTGCCGTAGTGCATCAGCAGCTCACCCGGGCCGAGAGAGTTCGGCACCATGACGGTGACCGCCACGCTCAGGCTCTTGGTCGCGATACGGGTGACGATGGTGGAGTTGGCAATCGCCGAGAATTCGCGGCCGCCGTAGGATTTCGGGATGATCAGGGAGAAGAAGCCTTCCTTCTTCAGATAGTCCCACACCGGTTCCGGCAGGTCTTTGGTTTCGTTGACGATCTTGAAGTCGTCAACCATGGCGAGCAGGGTTTCGACCTGATTGTCGATAAAAGCCTGCTCCTCTGCGGTCAGCTCGGCCTTGCCGTAGCCGTGCAGTTTTTTCCAGTCGGGGTTGCCGCGAAACAACTCGCCATCCCACCAGACGGAGCCAGCTTCCATGGCTTCCCGCTCGGTAGTTGACAAGGGCGGCAATATTTTTTTGAAGATGCCGAACACCGGACGGGTTACCACCTTTTTACGGATGGAGGGTACGCCGAGCACAACGGCTATCGCCAGCACCAGCAGGACAAGCAATGTGATCATACCGAAGTTCCTTCTATTTCACTGTTTCCGTTGATTTATTGTTGGTTGTTACACGGCCAGGGAGAGCCTGGTCGACTCCACGGGCGCCCCGACTCCGGACGCCAGATAAGGAATAACGTTGCGCACCAGCCCTTCCACATCGAGCTGCTGGCCAAAGTCGGCCAGGGCGATGTCGCGCAGCGCATCGGCAGAGGCCATGGTGAATACGACGGTGCCCAGGGTGAAGTGCAGGCGCCAGAACAGATCCGCTGGCGACAGGGCCGGATTGGCCTTGGAGATGGCCTGGGTGATCCGCTGCAAAATGGGGCCATAGTGGGCGGTGATAAAGCGGCGCAGGTGGCCCTGGCTGTCGATATAGCCGCGCCCCAGCAGCTGCATGAAGATGGCCGGGCCGTTGGCCCGCACCGCTGATAGCTTCATCAGCGGCTCGACAAAGCTTTCAAACAGTTGCAGCAAGGTCAGCTGCTCCTGCTCCATCAGTACCCGCAGGCGAGCATCGAGATCGGGCATAAACAGGCTCAGATAGCGGTCGAGCACTGCCTGGATCAGCTCCTTCTTGGAGCCGAAGTGATAGTTCACGGAAGCCAGATTGACGTCGGCCTCGCTGGTGATCAGACGCAAAGAGGTATCGGCGAATCCCCGCTCGGCAAACAGCACTTCAGCGGCGTCGAGAATACGGTTTTTGGTATCGATTTTACTCACTGGACACCTCACTTAAACGAATGTTTAAAAAGTACGTTTCATAACGTGAAGTGTCAAGAGAATGTGAATGAGTGTTAGCGGAATGTTTTTCGATGAAAAAAGCAAAGTGGGCGGAACTTAGTCAAAAAGCAGGACTCTATATCTATGCCACTGCAATTAAACATTAAGTCTCGCCCAACCTGCTCCATGCTAGTTGGGCCTTTTTTTGCGCGTTTGTTACCAGTTTGCGGCTTGCAGGCAAAAAAAACCGCCGCAGGGCGCGACGGTGGGGAAAGTGAGTTCGCGTCATCCTGACGGCAAACTGTCGATGCGAGTTCAGGCATGTATCGACGGGGACAGTATGCCAGCCAGAGCCCCTCAGACTATGTCAGCTTCGCGGCATTTTGTGACAAAGTGTGGCAAGCACTGGCGTGGCCCAAGCTGCCGCTCTTTGCTATGCTGCCCTTTCAAAATATGAGGGGAGAGAAGATGAAGTACCCGGTCGATACCCACACTCACACCATTGCCAGCACCCATGCCTACAGCACCATCCACGACTATCTGCCGATAGCCAGGGCCAAGGGGATCAAGCTGTTCGCCACCACGGATCATGGCCCCGAGATGGCCGATGCCCCTCATGTCTGGCACTTTGCCAACTTGCCGATATTGCCAAGAGTGGTGGATGGGGTAGGGATCCTGCGGGGTATCGAGGCAAACATCAAAAACCTGGAGGGGGAGATCGATTTTCCCGAGCGCTATGAGTCGCGCCTCGACATGATCATGGCGGGTTTTCATGAGCAGGTATTCCCTCCCTGCGATCAGGCCACCCACACCCAGGCGATGATCAACGCCATCAAGAGCGGCCGGGTCGACATGATCAGCCACCCTGGCAACCCCGCATTTCCAATCGATATTCAGGCGGTGGTCAAGGCGGCGGCCGACTATCGGGTGGCGCTGGAGGTCAACAACTCCTCCTTCATTCATTCCCGCCCGGGGAGCGAAGGCAACTGCCGTGCCATCATCGAAGCAGCGCGAGATCTGGGGGCCTATCTCACTTTCGGCTCCGATTCCCACGTGGCATTTACTCTTGGCGATTTTGACCATTGCTACCGTCTGGTGACCGAAGCGGGCTTCCCGCAAGAGCGGATCCTGGTGCGCTCCCCCCGCGCCCTGCTCGAATTTCTCGAAAGCCGCGGCCGGGCCCATATCCCCGAGTTTGTCGATCTGTAAATCGGGCTCTAACACCATGAGCTAACTCATAAAATCGAGCTGGCTTAATTGACTTGCCGGTCATTTATTATGAATGTGGAGAGCAACAAGCCGGTATAGCTCAGTTGGTAGAGCAGCGCATTCGTAATGCGAAGGTCAGGAGTTCGATTCCCCTTATCGGCACCATATAAAACAATGGGTTAGCTTCTCATCGAAGCTAACCATTTGTGCTCTTTGGTGAATTGGCCCAACACTGGGCCCAACAGATTGCAACCTATAGCCTGTTAGGGCATATCTCCCAAGGCACAGGATTTGTCAGGATCGCCCCCGTAACCTACCCGTAATCTTGCCGTTCAGATGCCTCGATGTTTGGTGTTACGTTGAGATTGCGACCACTCTGCATTGAGAGACTGGTAGCTAATCGTTTAAACTTCGCACTTTGCAAGGTTCAATGAAATTTTAATGTAGGGTAATAATGGTATGAATCGAGGCATGGAAGATGGTCAAAATTCTCAAATGAAGATATTGCAGTTTATCATCTGTACTTTGTTTGCTCTTCTTTCCGCAGCTGTGATAGCCGCGCCTTCATGTGATGCGTCAAAAGTTAGAGACCTATACAAATCATACGCTGATAATGGACGCATTTGTCTTGATATCGCAAATACATGGGGAGTTCAACGAGCTCAAGAGATTCGCCGTGACGAGTGCCGAGCTATGAATCGTGAGTATACAGAGATATTGAACGAACTACGTCGTTTGGCAAGTGATGGGTGTTACCCCACGAACTGGACGAACGGACCACGTTCTGAAGATTTAAAATACGCTGAGTGGATGCATGGTGAGATTAAGCGTCTCGCAGCGAGGGGGTGGTGAACATGAAAAAAGTTATATTGTTAATGATTCTTCTACCATTCTTATCTTTTGCTGGTGAGTATAGCGGAGGTGCTGGAGGTGGTGCACTACAATTTTTGATGTTCGGAATTATTTTTTTGTGCCTATATTTAATTCCAACAACCGTAGCAGCTAAACGCAATCATCATAATATGCTTGCTATATTTATGCTTAACTTACTGGGAGGGTGGACATTTATTGGTTGGGCTGCCGCTTTAATATGGGCGTGTACAGCGGTGAAAAGTAAGTGATCATTTCTTATTAACTGCTTATTTCTCTATTGAATGGGGGGATATGGCCACCAAATACAGCAAGGCTGTAGCAGGTAAGTAAACCGCTACGCCTTTTTCTTATCTGGCATGTTTGGGGCTTTTAAGGTGAGGCTACCAATTATAACAGGCACAGGATTGCCCCCGTAATGTTGCCGTTCAGATTGTGGCGATCTTCATTTAGTGCCCAGTCGAACCATTTCATCAGCTAGCCATTTAATGTAGCGCATTTGCCCCTCAGTTGGTCCATTTTTTAAGTCATTAAACGTGCACCCTTGCTCTTGTAGCGAAAGCCACTCTACGCTTACCTCTTGCACACCTTTTATCATTGTTAAACACTCGTCGAAATAAGTATCGGAGGCATGGTTCCATCCAAATCTATTTACGATATCTATGCACATCATCCCATTCTTGTTTGTCGTTTGTACTGTATCAGCTAGGTTAGTTCCATCACAGCGGCCCTTAGGACGACCACCAGCAGCTTGCACATAAGCACCATTTACAAGTAACGCGAGAACCACAAGATACTTAATCATCAAATTCCCCAAGTTATGTATATTGCTTCAATGCTAAAAAGACAGGCTTGTAGATAATAGTCTGATATTTATACCAAATCAGAAGTGCGCTAGATAGCCCATTCGAGGCTCGATGAGGTTCCGGTGAGGTGGCAAATTTTTACCTCACCACGCGCAAAGCCAGTACTGGTGCGGCTTTCAGCTATTGGTGAGGATGGTGAGGTAACTTTGCATACTTCTAGGATTTACGGCGAGCGGCTGGAGTTATTAGCCGTTGCTTTGCTGTTCACTGTACTTTGATCTGAATGTTTGAAAGTTACCTCACCAACCTCACCACCTCACCAACCCGCGCCAGCACTGGCTTCAAGTGATGAGGTGAGCAATTTTTCACCTCACCCGCAAAAAAAGCCCTGCACATATTTGGCAGGGCTCATCATCAAAGCAGAGGCTATAGTTTGCTCAGCAAAGCGAGATCGGCAAACGTCACACCGATTTGATATTCTTGGCTCCTTCCTCTCGCCGCACGGCGTTTGATCAATCCCTCATCGGCGATCAGTCTTAGCGCCTTTCCGTATTGCGAAGTCAGCCCAGTTCTTTCGTCGTGCAGCTTACAGACGGCGCTCGGGGTCAACCATACGGTTGTGTGTGCAGGGCGGCTAATGTGACGCTCAACAATCGCCGCATAATATGGCCCCTTGTCGGTGTGGCCTTCATTCACAGTTGCAGCTTGCTGGCTGGTGGCATTATCAAGAAACCAGCTTTCGCCAGCGTCATACAGCGTTTTAACCTGCAACCAAAACTGGCGCAGTTGCTCCGGTTGTTCCAGCGTGATACGGCCAGCTTTCCAGTCCCACCCGAGAAACCAGTTCAAATTATCGATCATGGCTGGTTCGGCCATCTCGATAACAGCAAAGCGAGCGTTCCCAGTTTGATCTTTCAGAAACTCGGTTCCGTTCACGGTTCCGATGAAGCAGGTCTGACGAGGCTTTATTGTAAAGTCACGAGCGTAAGGGACTCTGAATTTGTCCTCATAGCGTGTGATAAACGCTTTGAGGCTTCCCGCTTCATGTCTCGTAGTGCTCTCAAGTTCTGCAAGTTCGTTCACCCAGTGGCTGCAAACCCGCCGCACGTCATCCGCATTTGCAGGGTTTAGGCTGCCATCCCCTACAGCTCCGGCTATTACGCCACAAACCCGATTGATCCACGCCGATTTCCTGAATGATTGGGCACCCTGCAACACAGGAACGAGTTTTGAGCTGAATCGCTTTTCATAAAGCGCCGCCACACACCCCACCAGCCAAGGCTTCATCACCTGCTGGGCATAATGGGGATCACTCGCTCGCAGTGTTTGGATCACCCCCGTTACCCTGTCTTGGCCATCCCATACTTCACCAGCATCCAGCCATTCACGGACAGGGTGATAACTGTGGTTCTCGCAAAGGGCGGTCAGATGATCGTCAATTGCTTGATCCGGTAAGCCGAACCGTTGGCAAGCATCGATCAACATCGAGTGTTGTTGTGCTGCACTGCCGCCTAGCCGTTGCTGATTGTCAGTGCTGCTAACTTCCGGCTCCGCTGTCATCAGGTTGTAGCGGCCTGAATAGTTGCAATACGTCATCAGCGCCTTCAGATTATCGGACGTCCTCAGCACCTTGCCTTTGTCGGGATGGCGGTCGGGAAATCTCGGCCCTTGCAATGTTGTAGGTTCAGGCAGCGATACGATTACAGGGCCTTTTGGCATTGGAACACTCATTTAAACACCTCCGCCGCCCTCTGGTTTGCCTGTGTTGTGCGCCACTCCTTCAGGTTGTGATGGTGGGCCTCTGGGAACACGTCACGAGCGATGGTCTCTAATGCTTTGCGATAATCGCCGCCAAAACTGCGAATGGTGATCAGGTCGAATTTGTCACACAAGCGCCCACCAGCCGGATCGCTTTCATGGTGTGAATAGATCCGCTCCTTGCCATCGGTTGAACTGGTCAGGATATGAACCCCCGTCGTTCCGCTGGTGGACTCCGGCGCTATCCATGCGTTGCGGCCTTTCTGCTTGTAGCCGTAGTCCGCCAACAACTCGGGCCACCAGTAATGAGAGTTCACAAGTTCGATGATCGACACCTGATTACCCATCAACCGTTCGGTAAATGGCCTCGGCGTTGGCGCTATTACAGTGTGAGCCGTAGCACTGGCGTTTGCTTGGTGTCGGGCTGCTGACTCCATCGCGTTCAACCAGAAGGGGCTAGAGGTACTCAATGCTTCACCCTCGCCAACCAAATATTGATAGTGTTCGGCGGTGGCTTCGATCAGCGTGGGCAAAATCATGAATTGGGCTGCCCGATTCACACAGGGATCGGACTCCAACAATTCAGCCAGCGCCAGTTGCAGATCCGCCCACTTGATGAACGAGACAGGGGCGGCGAGTTCCACAAACACCCGATAACGGGGCTCGTTCGGCTGGTGGCTCAGGGTTGAATAGATAGCGAAAGAGCCTACCCCCTGTTCCCGCAAAGCATCGGCTATGGTCTGGGGCGTTTGTCCCTTCGCATCATCCAGATCGGCACGTAGCAAACCGAACCCGCCAGCCTCTGCTTCTGCTTTGATGCGACTCTTAACGTTATGTGCAGCCACCAACGGCGAAAGCTGCTTGGCTGTTTCGGACGTTTTAGCGCGGCACTTGTGCGGGGTACGGCATAGCGCCACCAGTTCCGGCCATGTGATTACGTTAAAAGCAGTGCTCTGCTTGATGTTAGAAATCGTTGAAAAATCGAACATACAAGACTACTCTCCGGCGTGTTTGGTGTTCAGGCTCATCGGTTGACCACCTTGCGAGAGCGGGAGATTAGCCATTGCTCAACCTCTCTTTCATCGAACCGGATTGAATTAGGCCCAATAGGGATGGCCTTTGGAAAGGCATCTTTAGGGGATCTTCTGAGTCTCTCCACGGTTGCGCGGCTGACTGCTAGACGGTTACAGAGCTGTTTAATGGTGATGAGCATGACTTTGATCTCCATGTTGCTAGAGGCATCGCTTCGTGCCACTGGGGATCAAAATATCGACTTGAAACGAACCTTCACTGGTTAGAGGTTCACTTTTCTGTTTCCTTACGAACACGACGAATATGTGTAGCGGATACGCCTAAGCGCCTAGCTAATCTTGCGGCACTATCACGAGTCCAGCTAGGTAATTCCTCTTTAATGGCTGCCACAATGCTCGGCATTTTTGAGTTAGCGGTTCTCTCTTCTCTAGTTCTGCTGCCAGCTTTACTTTGGCGGGCACTGATAACTTCAGTTCCATGCTTTGGAAATAGAACCTCCCGCCTGTATTGAGCGGATAAATCCTGTACCAGCTTGCTAATGCGAAATTGTTCGCGTGCTCGTTCTGTTAAACCCGCAGTAATGAGCATCTCCAAATCTGGCAATAGTGGCCAACTGACGCCATAACGAATCACACATTTGTCTAGCCTAGCGACCATAGCCAACGCTGTTTGTTGATCGGTGTAGAGCGGTTTGTTTTGTCGGTGGACGTCGATCATATCAATATCGTTTTCAGTCCACCCTAGCCCCAAAAAACACGTTCTGATCTCTTGCCACTCCCTGTCTTGAACGATCATCTACGCTCTCCGAAATTTACTGATATCACGTTGGCTGGCTTGGTGTGATCCGGCTGTGTTGTAGTCTCAACAAACTCTCCCCAGCGTAGAAACAGCGTTCGTAACTTCTCGGCCATGCCGCCCACCTGATAGGTGCGGATCAGTCTGTCTTTAGGAACGTGGTTTAGCATCAGCTCTATCAAGCGCTCGGGGGCGTCCAGATATTCCGCCGCACCAGTTGCCACACTGCGGCGCAAATCGTGCGGACTAAATTGGGTAAGCTCGGCTAGATATTTAATGCGCACTCGTTCTAACGCTCTGGTGACGGCATCGCCCGTAATCGGATGTCCTGCCTTGCTGGCTGACTCGAACACATAGGGGCCGCTGGATAAAGTCCTTTGCTGCTCGATGATCTCCAGAGCCAGCGGGCACAGGGTCACAACGTGGGCACGTCCGTTCTTGGTTTCTGGGATTGTCCATCGGTCGCCGTTAATCTGTTCCCAGCGCATCCCAACGGCCTCAGAGCGGCGTACTGCGGTCAGGGTGATCAGACGCAGGCAGTTAGCCACAGCGCGAGAAAGAACCACGTTAGATGCGATCCCACGGCCACCAGCGGCCACAGAGCCACCTCCATCGGTCGCCTTTTCAAGAGCCGCCCATAACAAGCGCAATTCATCACGGGTTAACCAGCGTTCACGGGGAGGGGACATGGATGCGCCAAACATGGCGGGTTTGAGCAGGCGGGCCGGATTGATTTCGATGTGACCTTGTAACACCGCATGATCAAGACATTGATTAAGGACTATCAGCCCCTTCCGTTTGCCCTCTTTGGTTTCAACTCGGCGCAAATGCTCATACAGCATGGCGCGGGACAGGTCGCACACTCGGGTTTTACCTATGCCTGATTCGAGGTGACGGGCATAGGTTCCCTCATAATCGCGCAGAGTTCGCGGGCCTATCGGCTTAGACTTGGCTCTCATTGCCAGCCAATCGCGGTAAACCTCGCAAAGGGTCGGCATCTCAATGTTTTTAGCCTTTGCTTGTTTGGCTGTTTGTCTGGGGTCTATCCCCTGTTTGACTAATGCCAGAGCATCCGCATGAGCAAGACGAGCAGCGGCTAGCGTTACGGCTGGATAATATCCAATCTGAAAATCAATCTGTTTACCGCCCACTCGGGCACGATACACAAAGCGTTTACGGCCATCAGCTCGGATCTCGATATGCAGTCCGCCCCCGTGGCGAGAGTAAACCGATACCCGCTTAACCGCCTTACCTTCATCTACTACTAGTGCAGGGATCTCCCTGTCTTGTCGGATTGCATGCCCACTCATATCCCACCCCAATTTTGGCCCAACACTGGGCCCAACAACTTACATGATATAGGGTGATATTTGACGGAACAAGCTGACACAAGGTTTGGAACTAAGTGGTTGATTTTATAGTGCTTTGTAACAACGACTGAAACAGGCTGAAACAGCCGGAATATGCGAAAATCTGGATTCGTAATGCGAAGGTCAGGAGTTCGATTCCCCTTATCGGCACCATATAAAACAAAGGGTTAGCTTCTAGGTGAAGCTAACCCTTTGTGCTTTTAGGCTGGTGGCGCCCTCTCATTCCCCTCTTTAAATGCGCTCGCAGAGCCAAGGGGGGAAGGGTTGGCAGGCCAGACACCCAGTAGGTGGCCACTCAGGTGTTACCTGTCAAACGTAACACCAAAGACGGTGTTACCAGGGGGGGGGTTACCACGGATGTTACTTTTAGAGCTGGATTAAATCGACGTCCTTGGATTTCTACAGACAACAAAAAACCCGCAAAGCCTTACGCTCTGCGGGTTTCTGTACTTCTTCGTTCCCAGCCGGAACATTATTTGGTGGAGCTGGGAGGAGGTGACAACCAATCTTTAGTTTATCATTTCAGATCAATCTGTTAGATGACCTGTTCCAGCGAATCATTTCTGTGACCCTTCACTATGACACCAAAATTTGGACGCCGGTTCAATTCCCATTTTAGTGTTCTTGTCATCACTTGGAACTCACTGATAGCATACAAACGGTATTTGAATGGGGGATTTACGGTGGCAGAAAGGCAAGAAGAGTATCGCGATTTAAACCTCGACCGGACTTGCATACGGCGTGTGGTTGACGAATTCATTGAGAAACGTAACCTCAACCTCAGAGGAGTGACGGAACGGCAAAATGGGCCGACAACAATCCAGCGCTACGAGTTTGGACAACCTGGTATTGATAATGCGAAGCTTGAAATTTATCTGAACACTAACGGTACGACTACGCTTCATTATCGTTTGGGTCAGAACAGAGATCTTGGGCATCAGCTTGCACAATGTTTGTTTGAAACGATACACCCGGATGAGTTCAAACAAGTGAATATGGCAATCAAGGGAATAGCAAGTGACCAGATCAACGCAATCATTGATGAGATAACAGGTGATAAACCTGCAAAGTTTACTTCTGATATTCGTCGTAATGATGAGCTTCAAAGTCAGTGGTGCCTTACATCTGTTGAACATAATGACCACATTGTTGTTGTTCATCATAAGACTACGCTTAAGCTTCAGATTCAAGGGAGGCCATTGTCAACATATAGGCATCTCATTTACCTGCTATCAGAATTGTTAGATATGGCGGGGCTAGAGAATGTCCTGCATCGCACCGAAGATGGCAAGAACACTGAGATTGTTCGGACAGAGGTTGCTCTTGACTATCTCAGGACGAAGCTGCCTAAGTCTATCGATATCATACCTGATGGCACTAAAAGATTACTTCTGTCAAGCCTATGTGTTAAGCTTTCGGTCCCTCAGCTTCCTGACTATTCCATGCTTTTATACCCTGAGCTCAGGTCTCTTGAAGGGGCGATCAAATCCGTAATGGCTGATAAAGGCTTCGATGTGGACTCGAATGATGTTGGTTCGTTTTACTACTGCCTAGATATCGGACGAGGAGATTTCGTACTACGACGCGAGCATGAAGGCAAAGTACCTTTAGTACCTGAACGTTCCCTGCTTTCTGATGCGTACTCTTTCTTTCGACGACACCGCCACGGTTTGTTTCATATGAATAGCTTGGTTAACGCAAGCCGATTTGTTAGTGATCTTAATGAAGTTAACAAACTCTCCACAAAGATCTATTCTTTAGTGGATGAGCTACACAGTGTGTGAGGAATATGTACTCAATTAGGACAACTGATGATAAACACTTTGCAGCAGTAATTGTTGCGATGGGTTATCAGAGTCCCCTAGAGCATCTCCCTTCAATTGTGAAGGAGTTGCACGAGAAGAGTATCTCTGGTGAGGTACTCTTCGATTTGTTGTGCTCAAATGGTTATGAATGGAATCGCTTTGCTTCAATGAGATTTAACGGTCAAAATTTTGAACGAAAAACTTTTCAAGTAATTGATTCCAATAAAGTATCATGCTCCCTTGCTAGGGAGCATGAAGTGCTTGTCAGGAACCAATGTCCCGTTTAATTTTTCCTCGTATTTTCGGGTGATAACCCCGATCGGTTGATATGTTATATTAGGTTCTTTTGAGGCTTAGGCCTTCATGGTGTCTATAACTGTTCACTGTTTTCATTGCTACCTAGACCGCTTATATATCCATGTCTATCCATGGTAAGGCTCCTGCTGGTCACGTTTGCTATCGCTGCCCTGTCTGCCCCCGCAGAGTCATAAACGCTCTAAAAACTTGCCCGAAGGCAAGTAACCTCCGAAAGTATGTTGTTTCCTATACCTTTGGTCCGCGCAACGTTGAACATTGTGTGTGGTTGTTGTTAATCCGAGACTAATCCCTTTCTTGCTTTGGCTCAAAATGCGTACCTTTTGAGCCACCTAAACACCCCACTGAAAAGAGTGGCTCAAAAGTGTTGATTTCAATATGAGCCATCACTATATTATGAGCTATAGTTTTTGAGCTATCAGTGGGGAATTGTTATGGCGGTTATCGGGTATCTGAGGGTGAGCACTGGCGAGCAAAGCGTAGAGGCTCAGCGACACAGCATTGAGCAGATTCACAAGGTAGAAACGTGGTTCGCAGACGAGGGCATATCTGGCGCAGTGAAGGCATTAGAGCGCCCGGAATTCTCCGATCTGTTCAAGTTTGTGCGGAAGGGGGATACGCTAATTGTTCCCGCTGTTGACCGTCTTGGGCGTGACACCATCGACGTTCTACACACGGTTGAAGCGCTGCAAGCCAAGGGCGTGTCGATTATCAGCTTGCGGGAGGGGTTCGACCTATCCACGCCAATCGGTAAGGCAATGCTGACCATGCTGGCCGCTGTCGCAGAGCTGGAACGCTCAAATATCAAGGCCCGTCAGATGGCCGGGATCGCTAAGGCCAAGGCAGAGGGCAAAGCATTAGGGCGTGAGAAGACCATCGACGATACCGCCGTTGCTATCTGGCGGAAGGAAAACAGCGCAAGCATCCAGGCGACCGCCGAACATTTTGGGATTTCACCCGCCAGTGTGAAGCGAGCCTGCAAAGCAGCGTAATGACGACCCAAGCAGCACGCGAATAAAGCAACAACATACCGGCCAAGCGCCGGTATTTTTTTGTCTCTAATATGGTGATCGGTCATCTGTTTGTGTAACATGAAATCATTGTAACTTATTGAGATTTATAGGCTTATACATGAAGGTTTCAATATTGAAGCGTCAGCTCGCAGAGCGGATGGGTGAGGATGCGCACTATCTGGAAGGTAGGGACAAAGCGTTTTTAGCAGAGCTTGCCGGTATACCGGTTGAGCAGATTGAAGACGACGAGATCATCACTGGTGAAGGGGAAACCGGCTGGATTGAAGAGCGTGAGACCCATCTAGATTTGGCGGACAGGATGCGCATGGAAGTTAAGGAGGAAATCGAGAAGCAGCGTCAGCGCACTATTGAGCGTGGAAGCCTTGGCGGCTCGTATCGTATAGCGGCGGCATTGGCCCGCAATGGAGGTAAAGCATGATCCCGGAAACGCGTTTCGAACAGGCGCATGGTGTGACAGCGGGCAAGCTCTCATACGCTTTGGAACTGATGGATAAGGGGGACGTTGTGGCGGCTCGCGATGTAATCCTTGAGGTTCAAAAGACCAATGAAGAGCAGGCCCGGGTTATTGATACCCGGCTTTATGGGGCTGTTCGTAATCTATGCGAGGCGAGGCGTATGGATAGCCGGAGATTTTTCGCATTGCAGCAGGTGTTAGGGTTGCGCGAGATCGTCCGCTCCTTGCTCGTATCACCTGCCGGGGTGGATCTGATCTCTATGCATGTGCCAGTAGAAAATGATTTCTTCGTCTCCATGCTGTCTAGGATCCCACAATCGGCGGCAGTAGCCCCCATAGCCAATGACAATGAGCGGGCGGCAACCCTGACATATCAAAATGGGAATGCGCGTTTATGGACGATGTTCTGCGAACAGCAGCAGGGTTTGGAGCATGGAGAGGGGAAAGCATGAAGCCGCAAAAAACAGTCCAAGTAATACGGCTATCCCGTCCAGTCGCGGAACGTGTGGCGATATGGGCCAGTGCTCTGAATATGTCGCCTACGCAAATTGTGGAGCTAGCAATCACCCGATGGGAGCAATTGACCCCGTGTGATGCGCTCGGAATAGAGGGGGGCCGCGATGCGTCGCACCTCCCCCGCCCTTGAAGCGCAGGTCGCCGCAGCTCTCGCGGCAGGATGGCCTATTGTTGCTATCGCCGAGCAGACGGGAATCAGCCTATCCACAGTGAAACGGATCCGGGGGCGTTCAGGTGTTCGCCCCGACTCGATGCGGGAGGAGTTGATAGAGGAGGCCCGCGCCGGATTGCGGGCCTCATTATCTTCTGAGTTCGCCGCCTCGGAGGGCGCTCGCCTAGTCCGGTCACAGGTTGCACTTTGCAACCAAATCCATACCAAGACAGCCGAGCTGCTGGAGAGCCTGACAATTGATAGTGAATGTGACAGGCACCAAGCGGCCAAGATCCTTTCAGCGTGTGCCACAGCCAGCAAGCTAGCCGCTGATGGGTTGCGCCGGGTTCTCACACTGGCAGCGGAGCCGGAAGTGGTTGAAGCCCTGCCGGAGCTGGTTGTGAGAGACTATACAGACGAGGAGATATTGGCTATCAGGGCCGAGCGCGATTGCTGGGGCGATGTGCCGCCAGAGTGATGCAGGTTGACGGCGACCCCGCCCATGTCGCAAAGTAACTCCGTAATTTTGGCCGATGAGTCGGCCCTACCTCTTCGCTAACGCCCATTTCGCGGCGTCATTTCGCTGGAATCCCTATGAGTAATAGCACTGACCCTAACCGGTCAGGTCGTTGCTGTACGTGCTTTACAGGCCACTCAGGGGATGGGGCGGGAGACATTTAAAAGAGGGCCTGCCGCTGGCAAGCAAGTAAAAAAAAGCCGCCCAATGAGGCGGCACAAAAGGTTTTAACTATGAAAAGAGTATCATCAGAAAACCCGGCGCTCAATGACCGGTCATCAAAATTAGCGTGGCCACAGTGGTGTGCTATGGCGCAAGCATTTCTCGCAGAGTACCGGCAAGCTCTTGTATCTGGAGAGGCTTTCACGGAGTACAAGTGGCAGGAATGGGATGAGTTCGACACACTAGAACCTGATATTTCAGTCAGTGAGACTAAGAAGCGTGCGCGTGAGGATAAGAAGCGAGGGCGTCAAGCTCGCCCACCATATGCTGATCGCCCCGTTTCCGACGATGAATGGACCGTCATTGAGAGTCGTTCGCGTTGGATTATGGCTGGCGGCTGGTTCTCGGTCAGATCTGCACAAAACCACGGACATCACCCCTATCAATGGGCTGCCAAAAACCAGCTAAAAGCAGCAGGAAAAGACCCCGGAAATTTTCCAGCAATTGCCGCAGATAACGATGCTAGAGATCACCGTGCAACCCTAGAGCTGGCAAGGCTTTGCGCCCTGTCCATGCGTAACGAATCTAGGGGCTTTGTAGTTAACATGGATATATGCTCCAAATACTCCCTCGATGACGTATTCCAAGCAGAGGAATGTCAGCGAGCATTGAAGCCCCTGATTACCTCAAGCTTCGGCAAACTCAGCCCCTCTATGAAACAGCTCTTGAAGCTGGCGAGCATGTATAGCCGGACAGGTATCTACACCGCCGTGTCCCTTAACTTTGGAAAGGGGAAGCTGGACAAGTTCAAGGGCAAGGCGAATGGGCGCATGGCATGGCACAAGCGGATGACGACGGCACTAAACAAAGCTCTGCAAGGATTGCCGTTTAACTTTGTGATGGAGAGAGCACGCTCCGGTTGGCACCTTCACATGATTGTCCACGGTGTCCACTATGAAGCGTTCGAGGAGCAGCACAAAGCCGCACTCTTGCAAATTGGCGGAGCCTATACCCCGGAGGCCGAAGATCACCAGCTCGTGATCGATGGCGGTTATGGTTTCGAGTGGATGCTTGGATGGGTCGGATACATGACCAAGGACAAGGATGCCATTCTCTACGAATCCAATGCGCTGACCGCAGCAGGCAGAGAGCTGTTTGCCTACGTGAAAGCCAAGCTGACTGACTATCACACCCGGAATAGTCAGACCACCAGCCCCACACAAACCAAAGTCCTAGAAAAACCAGCTCCCTACTCATCCCCCAGTGAGAACGTCAGCACTGCAATTTTGAAAATCGAGGCCGAAGACCACACAGGTACACCCGGCATGGCTCCTCTCGATGCAATGCTTGCCGAGCTAGATAAGTGGGTCGCCACTAACCTAGGAAGGGAGGATGATGTCTGACCAGAAAGCATCTGACCCGGTAACGGACGGTTAATGACCCGGTAGTAAAAGTAGATGTGCGGGGTGTGTCAGGTGTAAGGGGGATCGTAAACGTGTGAGACAGTACCGGGACGATTTACAAAAACCGCTTTAGAGCACTTCAGCGAGCATCCGGCACCGTGCCCAATGGCATAGCGACAAAAACGCACAGGGGGCGTTCCAGGCCCCCAGAATCAAACCTTTCGCAGCTATGCCACCACCTGACGAGTAACCCCCAGAACATCACGCCCCAGCATCAGGCACAGATTGAAATCGGCAGCAGACACCGGGAGCGTTCCGTTGTCGCTATCGTCGAGATAATCCAGCACATCAGCGGGTGAAACGTGCTGGATGTCATCGAAGCCACTCTGGATCAGTAGCGTCCAGAGCGCCCTTTTCCCTGCCTGTGATAATTCGCGCTCGCTCCATTGAAACCACTCGCACACGCCTTCGCAATGATGGATATGGCGACCGTTAGACAGGCGGCACCCACAGGGCAGCGACACGCTCAATACCCTAGCCTGTATGGACAGCAGGACGTCCTCGAAGCTGATGTCGGATCTCATTTCAAATTCCCCATTTTCTTGGCTCTTCGCCAGTTCAACCAATTAACCCCGGTCAGGTCACAGCCGAAATCGACACTGTTTATGACGTTGCGCAGCGTTGCACAAGCCTCTTGCATCCGTGGGCTATATTTGACACCCGGTTTGATGTAGGGGGTGGATGACCCCTTATCTTTAGTAGCTGGCAGGCCATAGGTATTGCGCAGGTCTGGTCCGTGGCCGACGATCATCTGCATTAGCTCAAGCTTGATGTCAGTATGATGAGCGGCTGTGATGAAGGTATGCCGCAGGCTGTGAAAGCTGACTTGATGATCGGTTTGCCAAATGTCCAGCTTTGCCAACAACCCGGTTCCCTTGTAATGGTTGAACCACTTGCCCAGCTTGTGTGAGTAGTTTTGTGCCTCTGAGTCGCCGCCAAGCGCCCAGTCCGGGAACAGTCGCGCGTCGCCACTAGACATCCGGGCCCATTCCACCAACTGCATAAAACCCGCATTCAAAGCTACATCCGGGAGCGGTATCAGGCGCTCGGCGTTAGGGGTCTTAGAGCCCGGCGCGTTGAGCATGACTATGCCTCCTACATCAATGACATGGGCCACAGTGAGGCTGCCAATTTCATCGCCGCGCATCCCGGTAGTCAGTCCCAGCAATGGAGCCCAGAAATGCCAGTCTTTCGGCTGTTCGTAGGGAAGCCTACTGTCGGCTCGCCAGAGCCTATTAACTAGTTTCCCCAGTTGTTCCTGAGTGAAGGGTTGTCCGCCTTCTTCATAGTCGGCATCGTTCTTGATGGGGGTCAGCATGTCGCTGAAATCCTCGGCGACAACCCGCTCAGCCTTAAGCCATTTAAGAAAGGGTTTAACGTCATGGAAGTGGGTCATCTGCCCCTGCTCGGACAGGGATGGCAGGCCCTGCTTGCCTAAGCCCAGATACCAGTTACGCCGCAGCAAGGGATCCTCGGGACGCTCTTTCCAAATTGGTTGTTTCGGGAGATTCTTCGGTAGCGTGCGGATAACCTCCCGATAATGGGCAATATCGGCAGCACCAAGCGCCGCGCTGTCCAGCGGGCCGAGCACATCGAGAAAACGCGCAAGATTGCTTTTGCGCTGGCTCAGGGTCTTGGGTTTGAGCTTCTCCACATGTTCGCTGTGCTCGTTGAATCGGGCCACCAGCCATTCCAACGATTGACCGGACGCAGAAGGGGCAACCAAGGCGCCACAGATGGGCACCGGCTCGGCGTTGAGCGTTGTTGGCAAGGTGGCGAGAGCGTCCGCCGTCCGCCGGGCTTCAATGAGCTGGCCTTGTGTCCGTTGGGCAATGCCAACCGCAGTACGGGCCAGTTCCTTCGCCTTCTGAGTCACTGCCTGAGCTGCCGCCAGCTCTTTGCGGGAGCGTAGTGCTTCAAGGCGCTGCTCGTTAATCTCATCTTGCAGTGCGGCCAACTGTTCCCCGAGCCGGATTTGCTCTCTTTTTGCGGCGATCTTCGCCTTCATGATTTCTGAGATTTCAGCCATGTCTACTTCCTGATCGACTTCCTGAACTAATGCCAATAATTCGTCGAGCAGGAGCCTGCCAAGTTGGAAAGCATGGATCCACAATTCTCCCGTTTTAGCGCGACTTTTTGTGCCAAGTGAGAAACGGGTCTCACGAGGAGCGCCGTACTGGCGGAGGGCCGGGGGGAAGATCAGGCGGTAGCAGTAGACACCACAGCGGTTTTTGATGAGACCGGGATAGAGCATATGTGACACCTCAGTGTGTCACTCCCTGACCAGCCATAAAGAAAAAGCCCTGACGAATCAGGGCTTTAGAAGGTGGTGGAGCTGGGGGGATTTGAACCCCCGTCCAAAATTACTACATCCTTGGCACTACATGCTTAGTCACTCTTTACATTCGCCAACCCGCTGCGGAGAGACACGCCACGAATTGACTAGCTCGATTGGTTTTAATGCTTCCGCCCCGAGCAGGACTTCCACACGATCCTGTGAAGGATGACCTTCCGATTCCCTAGGACACAGGCAAGCTAGGGTAGAAGGGCTCTATGCAGGTTATTAAGCTGCTAGTGCGTAGTTTTCGTCGTTTGCGACTATTTTTTTGCGGTTTATTAACGAGGCCTACCGCACCTCGGCATGCACCTTGGGTTTCGTGAATCTTGTCGAATCCAGAATCAGCCCCAAGTTGTTAATTGCGATTGTACGCAAAAATGCTGTCATAGCAAGGCGTTGATACCCATTCCCTCTGGCAGCCAGTCTGTTTGCCGATTTATTGTACGTAGCTGAGCCTGAAGAGCCAGCTGCGCCGGGGGAAGGTGAACCGGCGTCCTGATCCTGCCAGTCGCAGGTTAGCCGCGATGCTTGTTCTTCATGATGCGGGCTTTTTCCCGATCCCACTCGCGGGCCTTGGTATCTTCGCGCTTGTCGTGCTCTTTCTTGCCCTTCACCAGGCCGATCTCGACCTTGACCCAGCACTGTTTCCAGTAGAGGGCGAGGGGAACTATGGTGTAGCCCTGACGGGCAATCAGGCTTTCGAGCTTGTCGAGTTCACGACGGCTCAGCAGCAGTTTGCGGGTGCGGGTCGGGTCACATACCACATGGCTGGAGGCCGCTTGCAGTGGCAGGAAGCTGGAGCCGAACAGATAGGCCTCGCCATCGCGGAAGATGACATAGGCTTCGCTGATGTTGGCCTTGCCCGCCCGCAGGGATTTGACTTCCCACCCTTGCAGGGACAGACCCGCTTCGATCTTCTCTTCGATGAAGTATTCGTGGCGCGCGGTTCTGTTGAGTGCAATGGTGCTGGACCCGGCTTTGTTTTTACTGTTTTTTTTGCTCATGACGGGCGATTTCCGGCAATGACTAGGAGGCTCGTATTATACGTAGGCAGGGGCGGCTGTAAAACGCGCAGCAGGTCAAGTGGTGGCTTTCTGAGCGGTTTGGCTGAGGTTTTACCTCCACAACCCCAAACATGGTGATAAAATCGCGCCGATTGGATGAGGAAAAGCCATGCCCCGAATTACGCGCAGTGCCCTGGTGATGTTCAGTGCAGAACAGATGTTCAAGTTGGTTAACGATGTGGATGCCTATCCGCAGTTTTTGCCCGGCTGTGTCGGCAGCCGTGTCCACGAGGCTGGCGATGACTACATGATGGCGTCGGTCGATGTGGCCAAGGCGGGGATTGCCAAGACCTTTACCACCCGCAATCAGCTGGATGTGAACCGTCAGATCAGGATGGAGCTGGTGGATGGCCCGTTCCGCAAGCTGGCGGGCTGGTGGACCTTTACCCCGCTCGATGTCGACGCCTGCAAGGTGGAGTTTGATCTCGATTTCGAGTTTACCTCCAAGCTTATCGAGGTGGCATTTGGTCAGGTGTTCCGCGATCTGGTGAGCTCCATGGTCTCCGCCTTCTCCAACCGGGCGAAGGAGGTCTACGGTGTCTGACCAGCTCAACATCGAGGTTGTCTATGCCTTGCCGCAGCAGCAGACGGTGATTGCCCTGCAGGTTGCGCCCGAGACCTGCGTGCTGGCGGCCATCGAGCAGTCCGGCATCGTACAAAAACACCCCGAGATTGACTTGTCGGTCAACAAGTTCGGCATCTACAGCCGACCGGTGAAAGGGAGCGAGCCGCTGCACGACGGCGATCGTATCGAGATCTACCGCCCGCTCATCGCCGATCCCCGCGAGATGCGTAAAAAGCGCGCCGAGAAGGCCAAGGAGGAGGGGCGTGCCGATGCTGTGACCGGCGGCCGTCCCAATACCAATCGCAAGCGCGGTGATGGCCAACCGGCTGAGTAACATTGCGCCGCGGCAAGCGGTTAGCAAATAAAAAGGCGCCGATGGGCGCCTTTTTTGATCCTGTTTGCTCAGGTTTCCGAGCTGATAGCCACCGGGTTTATCCCTTGATATGAGCGGAATTCCCCAGTCTGGCATGGGCCCACGCCGCCAGCAGATCGACCCCGCTCTGCATCACCCGCTCGTCGAAATCGAAGGCGTTGTGGTGGTGCGGCGCAGCCAGATCGGCGCCAAGGATCAGGTAAGCTGCTTCGCCCCCCTGCTTTTGCACTCGCTCCATCAGAAAACCGGCATCTTCGCTGGCGCCAAAGCGGCGAGTCTGGATGGTGGCGAGCCCCTGCTTGCGAGCCAGCGCAGCCAGCTCGGCCTGCAGCGCCGGGCTGTTGTCGAGCGCGATGGCCTCACCCTGCTTGATGATGCGGTAGGTGACGCCGTGGGCAAGGGCGGTGCCTTCGACGATGCGTTGCACCTGGCTGAACATGTAGTCGTTGAGGGCGCTGTCGGCGCCGCGGGTTTCACCGTGCAGTTCGGCATGGTCGGGGATGACGTTGCGCCCGCTGCCGGCGTGGAGCTGGCCGATGTTGATGCGGGTCATACCGTCGCGGTGGCGCGGAATGCCGAGCATGGCGGTGGTAGCCATGCAGGCGGCAGCCAGCGCATTGCTGCCGGCATTGGGCTCGAGCCCGGCGTGGGCGGCGGTGCCCATAAAGTGGACGTCGAACTTGGTTGAACAGAGGAACTCGGTGGGGTTGATCACCAGCTCGCCGCTGCCGGCGTGAATGCCGATATGGAGCGAGAGCAGGGCATCCACGTCATCGAGGGCCCCGCCTGCGGCCAGCGCCTTGCCACCGCGGCACCCCTCTTCAGCGGGTTGGAAGAAGAGCTTGATGCGCCCGCACAGCTCCTCTTTCATCGCCATCAGGCGGCTGGCCAGCCCCAGGCCGATGGCAGTATGGCCATCGTGGGCGCAGGCGTGCATCCACCCCTTGTTGTGGGAAGCAAAGCCCTCCTGCTGCGGCAGGTGCTGCTCGGCGGCAGACTCCTCCACCTCCACTGCGTCGATATCGAAGCGAAAGGCCAGAGTCGGGCCGGGGCGGCCGGTATCCAGCTCTCCCATCAGCCCGGTCACGTCGCCAATGCGCTCCAGCCAGTCGGGATGGGCTCCCTGACGGCGGGCGCGGGCTTTCTCGGCGGCCACATCGACATCGCGCCCCATCATCAGATTGCTGGCCAGCAGCTTGTCGCCAAGCACGATTTGATAGCCAAGTTCATTCAGATGGTGGGCAATCAGGCTGGTGGTACGAAACTCTTTCCAGGCCGCTTCCGGCAGGCGGTGCAGGTCGCGGCGCCACTGGATCAGGTGCTCAAGGGTCATCCTGGCTTCCTTTGTGATTCGGTTTGCCGGCTATTGTGCACTGTTTTGCGGACGAGGACACGGGGAAGGAGGCTGGTCGGGGGAGCTGGGCAAGCTGTTGCAGTCATGAAATAAAAAACGCCTCCACAAGGGAGGCGTTGTCAGATTGCCTTGATATCAGGCGGCGCGATGGTAAGCCGAGGCTTCAAACAGCTTCTTGTTGGCTACCAGATCGATGGGGTCAAAGTCATCGACGTTGATGGTGCGCAGGCGACTTACTTCGGCGCGGCGCAGCAGCTCCGCTTCGCTCTGGCTCAGCACGCCAGCGGCCAGGCCGATGTCGGCCACCTTGTCCAGAGCCAGGAAGGGGCGCTTGACGCCGTCAGTTTTGCATACCTTGTCAAACAGCGGCTCGGCAGCCAGCACGTCATCGAGCGCCTGCTCCAGCAGACCGAAGGGGTTACCCTCTTCGCGGGTCAGGTACTGACCCTTGGCCAGGCGGCTGCGGGTCTCGCTCGGGGTTTGCAACAGGCGGGCAACCTGGTTGTCCAGCTTGTCGCTCGGACGCTTCATGTCGCGACCCAGCGGCAACACCACGGCGCGCAGGGCAAGGCCAATCCAGCGGTTCGGGAAGTTGCGCAGCAGCTCGTCGATCGCCTCTTGTGCCTTGAACAGGGCATCTTGCAGTGCCCAGTGCAGCAGCGGCAGGTCGGCCTGCTGGCGTCCCTCGTCCTGATAGCGCTTGAGGGCGCTGGAGGCCAGATAGAGCTGACTTAATACGTCGCCAAGACGGGCGGAGACCCGCTCCTTGCGTTTGAGCTCGCCACCCAGGGTGCCCATCGCCATGTCTGACAGGAACGCCAGGTTGGCCGAGAGGCGAGAGAGCTGCTGGTAGTAGCCCTTGGTCTGATCCTTGTAAGGGGCCGCGGCAAAGCGGGCGCCGGTCACACCCAGCCAGAAGCTGCGCACCAGGTTGCTGATGGCAAAGCCGACGTGGCTGAACACCGCCTTGTCGAAATCCTTCAGCGCCTGCTCCTTGTCGGGGTGGCTGGCGGCCAGCATCTCCGGCAGTACATACGGGTGGCAGCGGATAGCGCCCTGACCGTAGATGATCATGCTGCGGGTCAGGATGTTGGCCCCTTCCACCGTAACGGCGATGGGCGCACCCTGATAGCCGCGGGCCAGATAGTTGTTGGGGCCCATGCAGATGGCCTTGCCGCCGTGGATGTCCATGGCATCGATGATGCACTTCTGGGCACGGTCGGTGAGGTGGTATTTGACGATGGCGGAGATGACCGAGGGTTTCTCGCCAAGGTCAATACCGGTCACGGTCAGGTTGGCTGCGGCGCCCATGATGTAGGCGTTGCCGCCGATGCGGGCCAGCGGCTCTTCAATCCCTTCCATCTTGCCGATGGGCAGCTTGAACTGGCGACGGATGCGGCTGTAGGCGCCGCTCGCCAGGGCCAGCATCTTGACGCCGCCAGTGCTGTTGGAGGGCAAGGTGATGCCGCGACCGACCGACAGACACTCGACCAGCATGCGCCAGCCCTGACCGGCCATAGCCGGGCCACCGATGATGAAATCGAGCGGGACGAATACATCCTTACCCTGGGTCGGGCCGTTCTGGAACGGCACGTTGAGCGGGAAGTGGCGACGGCCAATGCCGACCCCCTTGATGTGAGTGGGAATGAGGGCGCAGGTGATGCCGAGCTCTTCCTCTTCACCCAGCAGGTGCTCGGGGTCACGCAGTTTGAAGGCGAGACCCAGTACGGTGGCGATAGGGGCGAGCGTGATGTAGCGCTTGTTCCAGGTGAGGCGCATACCGAGCACCTCTTTGCCTTCCCACTCGCCTTTGCAGACGATACCGAAGTCGGGGATGGAGCCGGCATCAGAACCCGCTTCCGGGCTGGTCAGGGCGAAGCAGGGGATCTCTTTACCTACCGCCAGGCGGGGCAGGTAGTAATCTTTCTGCTCGTCAGTGCCATAGTGTTGCAGCAGTTCGCCCGGGCCCAGCGAGTTGGGCACGCCAACGGTGGAGGCGAGCACGGCGCTGGCGCCGCACAGCTTTTGCAGGACGCAGGACTGGGCGTAGGCCGAGAACTCCAGACCGCCATATTTCTTCTTGATGATCATGGCGAAGAACTTGTTGTCCTTCAGGTATTGCCACACCTCGGGGGAGAGATCCGCGCGCTCGTGGGTCACTTCCCAGTCGCTCACCATCCGGCACACTTCCTCGACCGGACCATCCATAAAGGCCTGCTCTTCGGCAGAGAGGGCGCTGACCGGGATGGCGTGCAGCTTTTTCCAGTCCGGGTTGCCCGCGAACAGATCGGCTTCCCACCAGGTGGTACCTGCTTCAATCGCCTCTTTCTCGGTGCGGGACATCTCCGGCATGATCGATTTGTAGATCTTGAACAGCGGCTTGGTTATTTGATTGCGGCGAAATTCCACCAGATTGAGCGGGATGGCGATCACCGCGAACAGCGCCCATACCAGCAAGGGCACATGACCATAGATGGCGCCAAGCACCAGGGCGGCGCCGGTGACCAGGGTGGAGATGAACAGGGATGCCCGGCGATAGGCCAGGGCTCCGATAACCAGGATCACCCCGAGCAGAGTGAGGGTCGTCGTCATTGCTTGCTCCTTGCGTGTATAAATGTGCCAACGTGGTGTAACTCATCCAGAGGTCTGACCTGTTGGATATGGCCCCTGTTGTAATTCATACGCACAAAGTTATCAAGCTGTTTACATCTTCATTACCTTCTCTCTGTGATCCCCATAACGCTCACGCGCCGCCAGCGCTGTGGCTCGTAGGGGGGCGACTGTGCGATTCGCTTGTGCGAGAATAGCCGCGATCTACACGCACACTAAAAACAGTGGAAGAGACATCATGTACCAAGAATTGATCCGCAATGAACTGACCGAAGCTGCCAGCGTGCTGCAGGCCTTCCTGGCTGATGAGCAGAACCTGAAAAACATCGAAGCGGCCGCCAAACTGCTGGCCGACTCTTTCAAAGAAGAGGGCAAGGTGCTCTCTTGTGGCAACGGTGGCTCCCACTGTGACGCCATGCACTTCGCCGAAGAGCTGACCGGTCGTTACCGCGAGAACCGCCCGGGTTATGCCGGTATCGCCATCTCTGATCCGAGCCACCTCTCCTGCGTCTCCAACGACTTTGGCTATGACTATGTCTTCTCCCGCTATGTAGAAGCGGTCGGCCGCCGTGGCGACGTGTTGCTCGGCATCTCCACCAGCGGTAACTCCGGCAATATCCTGAAAGCCATCGAGGCTGCCCGCGCCAAAGGCATGAAAGTGATCGCCCTGACCGGCAAGGATGGCGGCAAGATGGCAGGTCTGGCGGATGTCGAGATCCGGGTGCCGCACTTTGGCTATGCCGACCGTATTCAGGAAGTGCACATCAAGGTAATCCACATCCTGATCCAGCTGGTCGAAAAAGAGATGGCCAAGTAATCAGGCCATAACTACCAGATAAGTGCTGCGCCGGTAGCATGGTTCGCCATCGATCGGTTATTGCCAGTCACAGGGGAAGGGATTGCGCCTTCCCCTGCTGTCTGTCGAACCAGCGTGCTGGTCGAACATGACACAAGCCAAATCATGAAAGGAGTCTGCCGGATATGTGCGAACTGCTCGGCATGAGTGCCAATGTGCCGACCGATATCTGCTTCAGCTTTACCGGGTTGATGCTGCGCGGCGGCAAGACCGGGCCCCACAAGGATGGCTGGGGGATCACCTTCTACGAGGGGAAGGGCTTTCGCACCTTCAAGGATCCCGAGCCCAGCGCCCAATCTCCCATCGCCAGACTGGTACAGGCGCTGCCCATCAAGAGCTGCGCAGTGGTCAGCCACATTCGGCAAGCCAACCGTGGCTGCGTGTCGCTGGAAAATACCCACCCCTTTACCCGTGAGTTGTGGGGCCGTTACTGGACCTTCGCCCACAACGGTCAGCTGACCGGCTACAAGAAGCTGCCCACCGGCCGCCACCGGCCGGTGGGGGATACCGACAGCGAGCACGCCTTCTGCTGGCTGCTCGATCGGCTGGAGCAAAAATATCCCAAGCGTCCGGCCAACTTTCCCGCCATGTTTCGCTATCTCGCCACCCTGTGTGATGAGCTCAGAACGTTCGGGGTGTTCAACATGCTGCTCTCGGACGGGGAGTATGTGATGAGCTACTGCAGCAACAACCTGCACTGGCTGACCCGCTGTGCGCCCTTTGGCGAGGCAAGTTTGCTGGATGAGGAGGTGGTGATCGACTTTCAAAGGGAGACCACCCCCAACGATGTGGTGACCCTGATCACCACCCGTCCGCTGACCGGCAATGAGAATTGGGTCAAAATGGCGCCCGGCGAATTCAATCTGTTTCGCATGGGGGAGCGGGTGGCGACCAATCGGGTTGCGCTTGAGCAAGATAAAAAAATACCAGGGTAGATACCTACCCTGGTTCTTCGCAGCAGCCATAAAAGGCAAAAGGGATGAGAGGTGTTGCTGAGCATCATCACTCTGACGGCATTGAGTGTTGATCAATTGTTAATTTGTGGCAATCAAGTTGTTGTCTTGACGGGCGTTTCAGCATCGCTATTTCGATACTGATCACATTTTTTGCCACTTTATTCCCTGAGCCATCCAATCGGGTGCTTCATCACTGCCTGGTCGTGAGCCACGACATCGAAAACTATCTATAGTATGGTCTGTTTGAATACCGTTCTGGAGGAGCCTCGCATGGAGTGGGTGGATCGCAAGGTGTTGCAGCAGCTGGCAGAGGATATCGGTCCGGATATGCTGCCCGTGGTCATCGCAGTCTTTATTGAAGAGGTGGGCGAGCAGCTGAGTCAGCTCAGACCCCTCTATGAACAGGGAGAGTGGGAGGCGCTGGCTCGGGTGGCGCACAGCATGAAATCATCCTGTGGCAGCTATGGCGCCATACCGAGTTATCAGCAGGTGATGGCGCTGGAGATGGCCAGCAAGCAGGCCGATGTGGCCGAGGCAGAGCGCCAGTTGCAACTGCTGGAGGCCTCCTTGCCCCAGGTGCTCGCGTTTCTTGCCGATTATCATTAACGGCGCCATGCAGGGATGCCGGGACGCCGTGACCGTTGCCTAACGCTGGTTGAGCAGTTGCTGGATGATCCGGTCCAGTGCCAGTTTCAGCTTCAACCGATCGTGCCGATGGGGCAGCTCAAGCTCGCCCAGCTCGGCTTCGATCACTCGCCCTTGCCAGTCCCCCGCATCACCCGCGCCTTGTGGGGCCAGGATGGCATCCAGCCGACCCTGACCGACCCGGGATTCCAGCCAGCGACACTGACTCATCAGATCCAGCTGGCTGGCAGGACCGTTCTCCGCCACCAGATTGCAGACGAAAACCAGCATGGCGCTGCTCTCGTTGATGGCCTGTGCGATCTCGGCCAGCAGCAGTGGCGGCATGATGGAGGTGAGAAAACTGCCCGGCCCCAGAATGATCATGTCTGCCTGCTGCAGTGCCAGCACCGCTTCGCGGGTCGCTTGCACCTCCGGCATCAGGCCGAGGGAGAGGGGTGGTGTTGCCAGTTGATCGATGGATACTTCTCCCAGGATCTGGGTGCCACACTCCATATGGGCGCAGAGATCGGTGGGAAATTCAGACATGGGTAGCAATTGTGACTCGATTTTGAGCATGTCACTGATCAGCTTGATAGCATCAAGAGGACGGACACAGAGATTATCGAGCGCCAGCAGCATCAGGTTGCCAAGGTTGTGGCCCGCCAGCTCGCCTTTGCCGGCGAAGCGGTATTCGAACAACAGGCTGCCGATACTGGGATCGGTCACCAGCTGGTTCAGGCAGTTGCGCAGATCGCCCCAGGCGATGCACTCCTGACTCTTGCGCAGGCGTCCGGTCGAGCCACCATCATCTGTGGTGGCGACGATGCCGGTGAGCCGTTGACCGAGAAACGAGAGGGACGAAAGCACTCGTCCCATGCCATGGCCACCACCGATGGCAACGACCCGATCGAAGTCATTGATGTTTTTTTGCCACATATGGGCGTCCTGTCATTGGTCTCAGTTGACCGCTATGTTAGCAAGCGAAGCGAGATAATTGTTTGATAAAGGTATGATTTTTGCTTGAGGCTGCCATTCGATAAAACAAGGAGATGGTGTTGAAATTTCTGACCGTTCACTCCCTCGCCCAGAATTCATCGCTGGCGGCCCAAGATATCTGCGCGCAGCTGCGCCACCATGCCGATAAGGCCCCCTCCCTGCTGTTACTCTATTTTACCCAAGCCCATGAGGGGGCGATACTGCGCGACGCGCTCAAACGCCAGTTCCCGACGACCCGTCTGCTTGGGTGCAGTTCTTGCGGTGGTGTCATGACCGAGATGGGACACCACGCCCGAGACGGATATGGGCTGGCCGTTGCTGCTCTGTACGATGAGAAAGGAGCATTCGGGGTAGCCGGTGCCAGCGGTGACGGGGTGGATGTGCGGCAGTTGCTGCGCCGAGCCATGAGCGACTGTGGTCGGCCGGGCGAGCTGCCCCAGTTGATCCTGTTTCACGCCAGTCCCGGTAAGGAAGAGGGGCTGCTGGCCGGTATCGAGGCCGAACTCGGTGCCTCGGTGCCGGTGGTCGGTGGATCTGCGGCTGATAGCAGCGTCAGCGGTGACTGGCAACTCTGCTGGGATGAGGCGGTGGCCCAGGATGGCATCGGTCTGGCGGTGCTCTATCCTGATTGCCAGCTGGCCTTTCAGTTTCATTCGGGCTATGTGCCTGCCGAATTCAGCGGCGAGATCACCACCTGCAACGGGCGGGAGGTACTCACCATCGATCATCAGCCTGCCGCCGAGGTCTATGCCCGCTGGTGCGGGCGCGAGCAGCCCTGGCCGGTGGGGGCGATTTTGCGGGAGACCACGCTCACCCCGCTAGCTCGTCAGGTGGGAGCACTGGATGGCATTCCTTACTACAAACTCTCCCATCCCGAAGCGGTGACCGAACAGGGCGGGCTGCGGCTCTTTACCGATGTGGTGCAAGGGGAGCGTCTGCTGTTGATGTACAGCAGTCAGGAAGGGTTGTTGCAGCGCAGCCTCAATGCCATGCGCGTTGAGCCAGGGTATGGGGTCGATGTGGAATTGCAGCCTATCGGCGCTCTCATCATCTTTTGTGCTGGTTGCCGTTTGGCGCTAGGTGATATGTTGTGCCAATTTGTCGAGCAGAGCCAGGCTCGCCTCGGCAAGATCCCCTTTATCACCCCCTTTACCTTCGGCGAGCAGGGGCGGCTGCCCAATGGCGAGCTGGCCCACGGCAACCTGATGGTATCGAGCGTGATTTTCCTGACCCGTTGAGTCGGCAGAACATAACAGAGCAGGCAACAAGATGATTGGCAACAGTGAACTGGAAGCCCTCGGCGACAAATTGCAGACCACGCTGGTCGACCTTATGCGTTGCCGCGAGCGCGAGGCCAAGTATCGTCACGAGTCCCAGACCCTGCTGGGCGGGGTTGCCACCCTCGCCGATGCCAAGACGCTGGAGCAGGTGCTGGAGAGCCTTATCCAGGTGCTCAAACCATTTATCGGCTTTGAACACGCGGATGTAGTGGCCTGGGAAGGGGAGCAGGGGAGTACCCACCTCAGTACCGAGCCGATGCTATCAGCCCGCAGCTGGCGTATGACCCCGGCATTTGCCCGCGCCATCTCGGGTGAAACCTTGGTGATTTACGATCCCGCCCAGCTGCCTGAGCTTGCGCCGCTGGCGAGCGAGCCGGGCTGGGCCAGCGTGATGTTGACCGGGCTGCAGGCCCCCGGTTTTACCGCCACCCTCATCTGCCGCCACGCTCGGGCGGGTACCTTCGATCTTACCAGCAAGGCCGCCATGGAGCGTTGCCGTCCGCTTATCGCCCAGGCGCTGGTCAACATCACCTATCGGGCCCGCTTGCAGGAGCAGGTTGCGGTAAAAACCGAAGCGTTGCAGGCCAGCGAACGCCGTTTTCGCAGCTTCGCCGCCATGGCTTCGGACTGGTTCTGGGAGACAGATGCCGAGCATCGCCTTAGTTACGCCTCAGAGCCGGGTTATCTGGATGAGATGACCCCGCAGGCGACCCGGCCGACCCTCTATGACTACGTCTGCAACAAGCAGAGCTGCGATGCCCAGAAATACCTGCAGCTTTTGGAGCTGCGCCAGCCGGTGCGAGGGGTGCGGATGCAGGTTGCGCTGCAACACGGCCCCTGCTGGATGGAGGTGAGTGCCGAGCCCTGCTTTGACCATGATGGCCAGTTTATCGGTTATCGTGGCACTGCCCGGGATATCAGCAACCAGATCCGCCGGGAAGAGGAGCTGGCGCGGGCACGGGATGAGGCTGAAGCGGCCAACCGTGCCAAGTCCCAGTTTCTGGCCATGATGACCCACGAGATCCGTTCGCCCATGAATGCGGTGTTGGGGATGCTCGATCTGGTGCAGCATGCCGAGCTGGCGCCGGAGCAACAGAGCCTGCTGCGCCATGCCACCCACTCGGCCAGATTGCTGCAAACCATCATCGACGACGTGCTCGATTTTTCGAAAATCGAGTCGCAAACCCTGGTGTTTCACTGCGAGACCCTGCAACCCGTCCAGCTTTGCCAATCTCTGGTCGAGCCGCTGCAAACCCGTGCCGCCGCCAAGGGGATTGTGCTGGTTTATCGGGTCGATGAGTCGGTACCCCGGGAGTTGCAGGGGGATCCGATGCGTTTGTCGCAGGTGATGGGCAATCTGCTGGACAACGCCCTCAAATTTACCGAACAGGGGCAGGTGACACTGCATCTGGGTTGGCAGGATGAGAAGCTGCTGATCTCGGTCTCCGACACCGGGATCGGGATCGCCGATGTGGATCAGGCGCTGCTGTTTGAACCCTTCTCCCAGGTCGACAACTCGGCCACCCGGCGTTTTTCCGGTACCGGCCTCGGTCTTGCCATCAGCAAGCGTCTGGTGACGCTTATGGGGGGAGAGATCCACCTGAAGAGCGAGCCGGGCAAGGGAAGCTGCTTCTGGTTCGAGCTGCCCGGTATGGCGCTGCCTTGTCATAGCCAACCGCAGCGGGAGGAGGGGGCTTCGGCACTGCTGCCACTGGATGTGCTGGTGGTGGAGGACAGCCCGGTGAACCAGTTGGTGGTGTCGCTGATGCTGCAAAAACTGGTGGGCAAGGTACGGCTGGCTGCCAATGGCCTGGAGGCGCTGGCGCAGGTGGATGAGCAGCTCCCGGATCTGATCCTGATGGATATGCGGATGCCCCTGATGGACGGACTGGAAGCCACCCGGCGCTTGCGTGAGTTGGGATGTACTATGCCTATCGTCGCCCTGACGGCCAATGCGATGGCGGAGGACAAGGCGTGCTGTCTGGCGCAGGGGATGGATGACTTTCTCGCCAAACCGATCACCTTGTCACGGCTGAGAGAGTGTTTGCAGCGTCACTTTGGTCAGCGGTTGCCGACGCGCGGATAAAAAAAATGGTCAACTTTGTGGGTTGACCAGTTCTTCAGCAAATACTGAAGAGAGCACGGGATAAATCGGGTTGTATCAATCTATATGAAAAATCTGTGCCAACTTTTTTAGACTCTTTTGTGTTCAATTTTGGCCGTTTAGCGCAGCGGCTCTCTCTTGTTATGGCGTTCTGCGTTCCTACTCACTCGCAAAATGCGAATTTCACATTTTCATTGTTGGAATAATTGCATTTTGCAACGCTGTTTTTGTCATTGTGAAATCAGGCGATGCAGGAATTTACGGGCCGCTTCGCTGTTTTGTTTGGCAATCAGCATTTGCTTTTCATAAATCGGCATCGGCAATATCTCGAGCCAGCGTTGGCAGAGCCAGGCGGCATCTTCAAAGCGCTTGTCCGGATAGAGCTCATCAAGCTCCGGATACTGTTCGAACACTTCCCGCAGGCGATTGACCAGCAGCTTGTCGTTGAAATCTGAGTGGGTGCTCGGCCAGTTGGGCAGCATCTCCACCTTGGCCCGGCGCAGGCCCATCTCGTCTGTTTCCATCTCGTGGATACAGAAGCGCTCCAGTCCCAGCACCGTCACCCCCAGCAGGCCATCATTGAGGGTGTAGAAGTCGGTCACTTTGACCCGGGTGCCCACCGGCAGAATGCGGCCGGATTGTCCCGAGGTGGTCGACTCTTCCATCACGATGCCAAAGCCCTGATCGTTGATGAATGACTCCTTGAGCATCTGCAGGTGGCGTGGCTCGAACAGACGCAGAGGAAGCTTGCCGCCCGGCAGTATGTGGGAAGGCAAGGGGAACAGTGCCAAAGGTTGTAGTTTCATGTTCCATCCTCCATTGAGTAGTTGCTGAATATGACAATGCAGCGACTGTGCCAGAGAATGAAAAAAGCCACCGGAGGGTGGCTTTTCGGGCGGTTGAGGGCGCTTAGTTGCGCTGCTCCAGATACATGACAGCCGCTTCCACGCGGCTTTGCGCCTCGAGTTTCTTCAGCAGGCTCTTCACGTGAACCTTGACCGTTCCCTCGGAGATATGGAGTACCGAGGCGACCTGTTTGTTGGAGAGGCCTTTTGCAATTTCGCGCAGGATTTGCATTTCGCGACGCGTTAAGCTTTCCAGCTTCTGCTGCAGGTGATCCAGCTCGTAGATGTTTTCGAGATAGGGGCGCAGCGGTTCGCTCAGGATCTGCTTGCCGGTCATCACGTCGGCCAGCTGGGCTAGCAGCAGATCAGGCTCGGTATCCTTGAGCAGGTAGCCATCAGCACCCGCCTTGAGCAAAGCAACCACATCCTGACGGGCATCGGAGACGGTGAGGATCACCACCCGGGAGGTGATCTCTTCGGCCCGCAGCGCCTTGAGGGTATCGAGGCCGGAGAGCCCCTTCATGTTGAGGTCGAGCAGGATCAGATCCGGCTCGGACTCTTTGGCCAGCGCCACGGCATCTGTGCCGTTGGAGGCTTCACCGGTCACCTCCATGTTCTCTTCCAGAGCCAGCAACTGCACAATCCCTTTGCGCATGAGGGGATGGTCATCTACGACCAGAACTGTGTATTTCATCTCGTCCATCAGGCGTCTCTCGCTAGACTGGTGGGAAAGGTCAGATGCACGCAGGTGCCTTGTGGTTGCTGCTCGTTGATGGTCAGCAGACCGTGCAGTTTGCTGGCGCGCTCGTTCATGATGCTCAAACCGTAATGGTTGATCGCCGAGCTGGCGAGTCCGATCCCGACACCGTCATCTGAAATCTGAACCTCAATGTTACCACTGGCGAGGGTCTCACAGCTAACATCAATCACTTGCGCGTTGGCATGTTTGATGGCATTGAGCACTGCCTCACGGATCAACTGCAAAATGTGGATATGCTGGCCCGCCTCCAGGTCGTTGTCGGCCAGTCCGTAATGGAACCGGATTTCGGCCTGGGTCTGAGGTTGCAGTTGATCGAGCATCACCCGGATCGCTTCCCCCAGATTGGCATCGCCAATGGTGAGACGGAAGGTGCCGAGCAATTCGCGCAACTGTGTATAGGCATTGCTAAGCCCCTCGTCGATCTGCTGCATCGCCTCCTGCGCCTTGTCATGTTGCCCCTTGGCGTAAGAGCGCTTGAGCAGGGTGGACTGGATCTTGAGATAGGAGAGGGCCTGCGCCAGCGAGTCGTGCAGCTCCCGGGCGATCACCGCCCGCTCCTCCATCAGCAGCAGTCGCTGCTGTTGCAGCAGGGTCTGGTCTTTGTGCAGCACCTGAGCCAGCAGCATGGTGAAGTTTTTAATCAACCGCTCATCGATGGGGTGTTGGCTGATGATGTCGAGGCGGCCGAACTCCTGCTCATCCATCTGCAGATAAAAGCTGGCCACCGCATCGAGATCGCCGGGCCAGCCGGTGCGCCCCGAGATGTAGACCGGCATGGCGTTGTGCTCGAAGCGGGTCAGCCGGATATGGTCGATATGCTGGTGGGCGGCGGCGCGGTCCAGCAGTTTGATAAGGGTACGGGTACTGAGCGGGGCGGCGTGCAGCTTCTGGGCGGTCGAGTAGAGAAACGAGAGGGTGTCGTTGGCCTGTTGCAGCTTGGCGGTTTTCTCTTCCACCTTGTTTTCCAGCTCCCGATAGAGCTTGCCCAGCTCGTCTGCCATGGTGACGAAGGCGCGCGAGAGCTCCCCCAGCTCGTTTTCGCCGTGGGCGGGCAGCTTAAGATCGAAATCCTGCCGCTGGATCTGGCGGGCACAGTAGACCAGCTGGTTGAGGGGGGCGACCACCTGCTGACGGGTGAAGCGCACCGTGAACCAGGCGATGGTGATGATGGCCAGCAGGCCGAGCCCCTCCGCCAGTGCCAGCATCCTCACCTTGAATTCCACGTGGTACTGCATCTGATTGACGAAATTGTCGATGGCCGCCACAAACTGCTCGGTGTTATCGGTGTACCGTCTGGGGGTGCGATCCTCGATGTGCTGGCGCATCACCTGCCACTGGCCGAGCACCTCGCCATAGGTGCGACGCAGGGAGGCGGGGGTGATCCAGCGCTGGGTCTCCTGCAGCTCTTCGGCGTGCAGGGTCTCTTCAAACTGGGAGAGGCGCCCCAGCACGCTGTCGCCCCGCTCGATTTCGTAGGCCATCCGGTAGGCCTGCATCCGCAGCGAACCGGAGAGGTTGATCGCCTTGGCATCGGGTACCGAGTAGAAGAGGGTGACCATGGCGACCAGCGCGATCAGGCTGGCCATGAAGAGGATCAACACCATGGCGCGGCCAATGGCACTGCTGACCGAATGGACCCTGAACCGTTTTCCCATACTGATGCGCACCTCTGAATAGTGATAAGGACCCCGCAAGATGCGTGGGAGTGTACTCCAACTTGTGTTAGCATCGAAAAACTAGATGAACTCCGAGCGGTTTTGCCTAAGTCCTAGCGATAGGGGGAAACCAGCCGTCAGCCGACGTTCGAGCTGTAAGGGTCAGGAAAGAAATGCCCTGGCCTCCCGTATTTGGAAAGGTGTTTATGTTGCCACTTGAAGATGGTTTTTCCCGTCGTTTTTACTATTTGCGTCTGTCGGTGACCGATGTGTGCAATTTCCGTTGCACCTATTGCCTGCCTGACGGTTATCGTCCCCCCGAAGGTCACAAAGCGGGGCGTCAACCCTTTCTCTCGATTGACGAGATCCGCCGCGTGGTCAGCGGTTTTGCCGCCATGGGTACCCGTAAGGTGCGCATCACGGGGGGCGAGCCCTCCCTGCGCCGCGATTTCACCGAGATCGTCAAGGTGATTGCCACCACCCCGGGCATCGAGAAAGTTGCCATGACCACCAACGGCTATCGCCTCAAGGAGCGGGCTCAGGAGTGGTTTGATGCCGGACTCAACGCGCTGAATGTCAGTGTCGACAGTCTCGACCCGCGCCAGTTTCACCAGATCACCGGCGAGAACAAGCTGGCCGAGGTGATGGAGGGGATCGAAGCAGCACTGGCCGCCGGTTTCAAATCGGTGAAGATCAATGCGGTGCTGCTCAAGGGGCTCAACGACTACCAGCTTGATGCCTTTCTGGGCTGGATCAGGTACAAGCCCATCGAGCTGCGCTTTATCGAGCTGATGCAGACCGGCGAGATGGATACCCTGTTCCGTGACCACCATGTCAGCGGCGAACAGATCAAACAGCGCTTGCTGGAGAGCGGCTGGGTGCAGCAGTTGCGGGGCACGGATGACGGTCCGGCGCAGGTCTTTATGCACCCCGATTCGCAAGGTGGGGTGGGGCTCATCATGCCCTACAGCAAGGATTTCTGTGCCGGTTGCAACCGGCTGCGGGTCTCCTCGCTGGGGAAGCTGCATCTGTGCCTGTTTGGTGACAACGGCATCGACCTGCGGGATCTGCTCGGCGCAGATGCACAATCCGATGAGCTGCAACAGCGCATTCGCGCGGCACTGGCGGGCAAGAGTGCTACCCATCGTCTCCATGAGGGCAATGCCGGTATCACCCCTCATCTCGCCTCGATCGGCGGATAACCGCAAAAAATCGCCAACGATTAAATAGCAATCCTCACATGGAGGTATTTTAACCGATACCTCCATTTTTATTGCGCTGCAAGGCTTTGATCTGGCGCAAGAATCCCCCCTGTTTATCTCCCTGGTGGTATATCCCTTACCTTGTCAGGGCCGCAATATACACCCACTCTTATAATTGGTATCAAGAATGCCAATCATGGACTCGCACTGTCCCCTTTTTCACCAGAACAGGAGTCAACATGCCGGATGAGATCGATCTTGCCCGCCGCGGCCTGTTCCGGGGGCGGCTGAGAACTGCCGAACCGCCGGTGCAGT